>JAIIAN010000560.1 GCA_022717655.1 Bacillota bacterium
GAAGAACCTTCCGATACTTCATCCAGCTTTGAAACACGTTTAAAAAATGATCGTCAGAATGTTCATATTTCTAATCATATCGGACTTTGTAATGTTTACATGCGTCTGCTATTAATGTACAACAACCAGTGCCAGCTCTCCATCTACCCCAATGATGAATGCGGCACTACTATCCATATCGAAATTGTATTAAATACACTTGAAGAGGGAGTGAAACAAACATCATGAAATTACTAATTGTCGATGATGAATACCATGTAATCAAAACGGTCAGATATCTGCTCCAGATATCCCCGATCCAATTTGATGAGATTTTTGAGGCGCAGTCAGCCAAAGATGCCATCACCATCATCGAACGAGAACGGCCTGAAATCCTGATCACAGATGTACTGATGGCGGATGTAACAGGACTGGATCTGATGAATTACTTAAATAATACTTCCATTCCGATTAAAACGATCGTCATTTCCGGATATAATAATTTCGAATATATCCGTGCTGCTTTAAAAGAGGGCGGTGTGGATTATCTGCTAAAACCGATTGATGCAGATCAGTTGTTTTCCGCTGTAGAGACCGCCATTGATCAATGGGAAAAGGAAGATGCCCAGAAAAAGCAGACCTTAAAGCATCTGGATATGATCCAGTCCATGAGTTCTCTATGTAAGGAAACTCTTCTTTACCGTATCATGACTCAGAGCTCTATTGAAAAGTATTATCAAGATCTGCTTCAGATTGTTCCTGACCTGAAGCAATGTCGTAACTGTATGGTTGGGTATGCTAACTGCAGCCCGTTTTTTTCAACACATTCTGAAAAAAGCTACAACAATTTAAAGGAATTTATCGCCTCTTTGGATGGTATTCTTCAAAAGAATCACATTGGTTCCTGCTTCTGGAGCTCTGATGACACCTCTGAGATACTGCTTTTTTTGCACCATCACACCAGTGATGCGCTGCGGATTCTTCATGACTCTCTGGAAGAACTGTGCAGTGAATATGCACTTCCCTTCAGTTTTGGCATCAGTCGTCCTATGGCTTTTCCATCTATGGCTCTTAACGCCTGCAAACAGGCCCGCACTGCTTTTTTCCATCAAACTGTTTTCAGCAAATCTCCGGCCCTGCTTCTCTATAATCAGGTGCGCGAATCTTCCTGCCAATTGGAACAGCCTGATCTGGAACAGAAATTATTCAGTGCGCTGATTACCGGAAATGAAGAACTGTTAGATGCTTCTATCAGCGAATGGATCCATATACTTTTTGAAGATGACAATCTGTGTCTTCAGACTGC
>JAIIAN010000561.1 GCA_022717655.1 Bacillota bacterium
GGCGCATCCGGTTCATCAGGAAATGCACCTGATCCATATGGAACGCTTCCAGAAATAATAACTTCGCGTCCAGCTCCGGCTCCGGCACTCCCGCGTCGGAAAGTCTTCTCGCCGCCTGGGCGATCAGCTCTGCCGCCGTCATAAGCTGCCTTCCGGATACTGGTCCGGAAATGTCTCTTTTAAATACGCCTTCCAGTCGAATACCGCCTCCACAGAAGCGATTCCCACCTCGATCATGGAATCATCCGGCTCTTTGGTGGTCATGTTCTGCATCCACAGACCTGGTTTGCTCAAGAAGTTAACAATTGGATTGTCACTTCTGCCTGCCAGACGCAAAAACTCATAGGACACACCTGCAATCACCGGGATCAGCACGATCCGGCTTACAATCTTTAATAAAATCCCGTCCACACGGATCACCATGAAAAACAGGATACTGATCATCATGACAATGATCAAAAAGCTGGTTCCGCAGCGCTTATGCTGCTTGGAGCTTTTTCTTACATTTTCCACATTCAGCACCATGCCGTGTTCAATGCAGTTGATGCATTTGTGCTCCGCACCGTGGTACATAAAGGTACGACGGATATCTTCCATATTGGAAACCAGTTTGATGTATAAAATGAAAATCGCCAGACGAAGAACGCCCTCTAAAAATGCCATCAGCGTATCGGACGTGATCCACGGTCTTAAAAGGCTGCTCAGTGCCAGCGGAAGGATCATAAAGATTCCCACTGCCGCCACCACAGAAAATGCCATAACCACCGCCATCAGCACTTTCTCCAGTTTTTCGCCAAAGACTTTATCCAGCCACAGTTCGAATTTACTCGGACTGGAGTCCTCATCATCCTCAAAAAAGCTGGTGGAAAAGGTTAAGGCCCGCATGCCTAAGATCATGGAATCGGCAAAACTGAACACACCGCGGATGAATGGAAGGGAGAAAAACTTCACCTTTTCCGTCATACTCACGTAGCGGTCGGTTTTTACCTCGATCTGGCCATCCGGTTTGCGGACTGCCACGGCATAATCGTCCTTGTTCTTCATCATGATTCCTTCAATAACGGCCTGGCCGCCGATTCCGGAATATTTCATGAATCTGCTCCTTTCTCTAAAAGGGATAACCGTAACTATTCAGCTATTCAGCATCTCTGCTGCACTGACTGTTCATACAACAAGAAAAAAGGCTGAGTATGCGTGTTTCCACCACAGACTCAACCTGTTCTTCTCATACTCTGTTTATTTACCAGCGTTTACGCCATACTTACGATTGAACTTATCAATACGT
>JAIIAN010000562.1 GCA_022717655.1 Bacillota bacterium
GTATTCCAGGGATTCTGCCAGCTGGATCACGCTGAACACCGTGGTTCCCGCCCAGGAACTGCCCGGATCATTGACATAGGAACCATTTCCCCTGGAAACTGCCGCTTCCGCCCAGTCAAAAAGGCTTTGGGCTCCTTTCAGATAAGTTTCATTTCCGGTGACATCTGCCATGTACATCAGCGGATAGATGGCGTCAAAACACCTTCCGTGAATTCTCCCACAAGCCGGACAGAGAATCCCACCGTCAAGGAAAGGATTCTCTGTGTTGTGAACCTGCAGTTTTAATAAGGTGTCGCACCATTGATTCAACAATGCTCTGCAAGTATTCATATTCATTATTCTTTCTTTACATAGATTGGAGATACATAAGCCCACTGACGGTTTTTCTGTGCAACCTCCAGATGGTAGATATCCCACTCATTTTCCGGATTCAGATCTTCCAGATCCAGATCAAAGGTATATCTAGTTTCGGGAACTGCCTTAAAGATCTTAAATGCCTGGGAATGGTAATATTCCATATGATTGGTATAACCATACGCCAGAAGATCTTTGATGGTCGCTGTATAGGTCTTATCATTCAGCTGATAAGTAATCTGGGTATTTAAATCACCCTTCACCTTCACAACAACACTGGAGGTACATGGATGCAGTGTAGACTTATTGCCTACGGTATCACAACGCCATGCGAACTCCTGGCTGTTCTTTAACTCAGAGAATGTCTCAATATCATTGATGGAGTTCTCATCATAAGACTCATCTGCAGATGGAGCCAGCACGCTTCTTCCACGGAAATAGGTGTTATAACTTTCAATAGAACCGCCCTCAACACGGATATTGCCATCCCAATGGTATAACTTGGAATTGCCCCATCCCATTTCCACACGGAGTTTGTAGCAGCCCTCTTCATTTACCTTCTGATAAAACTCGCCGTTGATGATGTGATATGGTTTTAAATTCTTATATAAAATAATCTTGTCCAAGATTCCTTCGGTCTCTACATGGGCATGGATCTTTCTCTTGTTGCCAGTGATCTCACTTCCCATCCAGGAATCATTGATCTTAAAATCGCAGAGGATCCGGTCGCCGGTCACTGCATAAGTTCTTCTGGCATTGATGGCTTCCCATAAGCTCTCTCTGGTTCTCTCCTCAGCCACTACCGCAGCAAGGCCGTCACCATAGGAACCTGGGAATCCTGCGTGGTGGTCAGTAGAAGCCACAAATCCAAAATGATAGCCTCTGCGAAGTCCTTCATCCACCATATTTCTGGTATCCCTCGGTCCCATAT
>JAIIAN010000563.1 GCA_022717655.1 Bacillota bacterium
CAAAACACTAAAGCAAAAGCTTTGTTCTTAAGAGAAATATAAGACTTTAACGCATCTCTAAGCACAGCCATCTGAGCATTTTCATCACCGGCATCAGTCAGAGTAATATCAAAAAATGCCAACTTTACATTTTCTAGAGGCTCTTGAATAATATTAAATTCGTCATAGAGAAAAGTTCGACATCCAATACCATAATGACAAAAAACATTTGCTAAATAATTAAGGTGCTGTTCATTATCATCAACAATAATAATATTATTATTTGTTTCTAACATATTATACCTTCTTATTTTTATTACTATTAGAAAAGACCAAAGCCACACAAGCTCCATTATATGCAGGAGGTAAATCTAATGAATCGATAGCAGGAAATAATAATTTTCCACCAACTATTTCCATCACCAAACTTGTATAATAAAGTCCGATACCCATACCATTCTGCTTGAGACTTCTAAATGGCAATATCATTTCATCTTCATCCATTTGAAATCCACATCCGTTATCAGCAACGATAATTGCCGGCCCATCAAAATGAACTAAATCAGGGGCTACCATCACAGCAGGCTTAAATTCATCTCCATCTTTTGCTCTTCTTTCACGAGACCAAAAAATGGCATTATCTATGATATTAGACAACGCACTCATAATCATTCCTGCAGGTCCTGTAATTTGAAAATCAGTAGATTTTTCATCCGCAAAGCGATTTGAAAAAAGAACCTTATGATAACGAAATCTTGTTTCATGGATTCTTGCTACTCGTTCTGCAAATTTAGAAGCTAACACCGTGGCATTTTTGCTATTGCGCATTAAAGGCATGAACTTTTCTATTAATTCCATCAGACTTTTTATACGCAGTCTGATACTATCCAAGTCACAGCCTTTTTTCATGATATCATGACTAATGAACCCCATTTCTCTTTCCACCTCATGGAAGACTATCGTGAGATTCAAGCCATTCATACCCGAATTAAGCATAACGTTGCGCATATTATCATAGTCCTTCTTTACTCTTCCTACTAAAGCAGAAAATTCTTTTGTCAAGTTCTTAGCTTCCAGCTTTTTCTCTAACTCTTGTATCGTTTCAGAAAAACCTATTTTCTTCGTCACTGAAGTTTTATCTGTAAAAGCTAACAATTTTTCTCGATCAGAAATAGCACACTTCTCAAAATACGAATATACAGACTTTATAATAAGGGTAAACAATTCAAAGCTATCGCTTTCAATAAATCCTTCGCGATTGGTTTTTTCAACCAATGATTTTTTCGTATCTTCCAAGCTTAAACT
>JAIIAN010000564.1 GCA_022717655.1 Bacillota bacterium
TTATTAACTATAAATGAGCAAATTTGAAAAAATGCACAAAACTATGCCACAGACTTTACAAAGGAATCAAAATCATGGCATTCCTTTGCACATTGAAAAAGATACCTGTATTTTTCCATCTGAACAATATTGCTGATTTTGTAGTATCCGTTTTCAAAAGAACAGAATTCACCAGTTCCTGCCACACACATGTAATGTGCCAGTGACATCAGCAACCAATACCTTTGGATTCCCTGGGAAGAACGGATCTGGTAATTGTCCAGTGCCAGTTTTGTCTTGCATTGACGGAAAAATACTTCGATTGGCCACCGGCATATGTAATAAGCCAGAATCTCATCCATTGATAAGGATGTATCCGTGCTGAGAAAAGCCCGAAGCGCTTTCGGATTTCCAAATGCTTTTTCGGGATAACTTAAAAGAACTACGGCATTTTCAATTCCGTTGAGTTTTCCCTCATACTGGTACACATAATATTTTTGATTTTTCACTGTCACAAGGTGAAAATCAGAACTTGTAATCGACAGAAGGGTGGCAAACTCACTAAGTTTCTTTTTGATCCCAAAGGGATAAAGCATCCGGTTTGTTTTTAATGCGCCGATGGTATGAAAGCCTTTCGTAGCAAACGTATTGATTATTTTTTCAGAAACGTACCAACAGTCACAGAGAAAATAGGACATGACCGGTGGAACAGGCAACTCTTTTGCGATGTTCTGTACAATATCAATCTTCGAAACTGATTTATTGTACATTACAAAAGCGTAATTCAGAACAATGCCATTACAGGAAAGCATAACGGCAACTGCCTGATGCCCGTAATCCTGTTTCCTCTTTAAATGAGATTGGTGAAAATACGCATCTTCGATGGGATGCAGAGCCCGTGACGAAGGCTTTGTTTTTGAAGCTATCGTATCATCAACAATACAGAAAACAGGTTTTCCAGTACGGACTGCTTCTGAATAAATAATCTCAATAACAGACTGTTTTAATGCATTGGCAAGCAATGAGTCATTCCATTTCCCAGAATTAAGGAAATGTGCAATCGTAGTCCGGTGGCAAGAAGTGCTTTTAGCAAAATCCGTGATTTTTCCATGGTATCCTAAGATGAAAATACTGGTCAGGATACTCATAAAGTGGTTGATCACCCGATTCGAATAAAATTTACAGAGGTTTAATTTCTTAAACTGGTTGTATATGAATGCTGAATGATGTATAGTATTTGCAGGAGACACCTTCTTTCGTGAATGTTGCAAATGTTGGTTTGGTCACTTTCATTATACAACACA
>JAIIAN010000565.1 GCA_022717655.1 Bacillota bacterium
CCTGAAAAGAAATATGAAGAATTAATGAAAAAATATAATACGGATTATCATTCAAATAAAAAGACATAATTCTATCGAAATGCTTAGCATAGTACATTACAGAAAACTCATTTGTAGGAAACATAAATAAAAAATGAACCTGAGGAAAAGGAAAAACATTTCTTTCTGCAGTAGATGAAAGTATAAACATTTTATTTGTATTTTGAAAACCGTTTTGAATCTCACTAATTAAATAAGGTAAATAAGTTAAAAAAGAAATAAAAACCCCTAAAAGTATATATTTAATATGTTTAATGGTAATTTTATATCTCACTATCAAATACAATATCACCGTAGGCACTATACCATAATATACAGCAAAATGTGACTGCCCCATTAAAGCAAGCACAGGAAAAAACATCATAGCTGCTACATTTGAATATTTAGTATTAGCCATATACTCAGCAATAATTGGTATTAATAAAAAAGATAGAACTAAAGTTAGATTAGGATTATAAAATATACTATTAGTAAAAACATAATATATATTGAATAATGTAAAAACTGACATAATAGCTAATATTGATATTCCAAATCTTTTATAAACCCAAAACAAAAATATTAAAACAGGCAAAAGCATAGTAATTAAATTAATAATTCTCATTGCAGTTATATTTTCATTAGCAAGTTTATAAGTAAGCAAATAATGTATATAAAAGAATCCACCAGGCACACGTGGAGCAGATTCATTATCTAAAGGCATCATAAAAAGTCTAGCACCAGTTACAGGAATAGTTTTATTTTCATAATATTTTTTCATATCATAGAAATGTGATAAAAAGTCATCATATGGAGCTCCAGCTCTTTTAAATGAATATACTCTATTAAAAATAGTTAAAGATAAAGATAATAATAATATAATTAAAGACAAGTAAAAGAATATTTTTTTATTTTTTTGCATAAAACGCCCCATAATATATTTTGTTAATAATATCATATTTTTTTAAAAAAGGATAGCCATCAAATACTAGCTATCCTCTTATATTTTACTATTTTTATTTAGCTTATAATTATTATAAATTTAACAGTTTCTCTTAAATTTTAATATTTTATCAATACTATCTAAAACCAATGCTAATAATATCATAAAAAAACAAAACATTTGAAAATTATTAAATATAGATAAAATTAAATTATTGCTTACATTTTTTATCAAAGAATTAATAAATACTTCATTTATTAAATTATAATTAAAAAACCATACAAAAGAAACAACGGCAGAAAATATATTAATAGCTATAAAT
>JAIIAN010000140.1 GCA_022717655.1 Bacillota bacterium
AAATATAATATAATAAACCTATCGTGAAAATAGGTTATATAAGACTGTTACAATAGAAAATAATTCTATTCTGACAGTCTTTTGTTTTGTTCTAACAGAAAAGAGAAAGGATTTGAAATTTTGAAATGTTAAAACAAGAGCAGTTATACATTAAGGGAATGACCTGTATCAATTGTCAGAAGCGGATAGAGGATGCTTTAAGGGAAAATGCAGGTGTAACCGATGTGTGGGTGAGCTATGAAGAGGGAATAGCGAGAGTTTCCTATCAAACAGAAAAAACTACAACCAAAGAACTTGCAAAAGTGATAGAAGCACTTGGCTATGAAGTCTCTTTTGAAAGAAATTCAAAGGGGAAAGTGGTGTTTCGGACCATTGGACAGTTGATTTTTATTGTCTGTTTATTCTTCTTATTGCAAAAATCAGGGATTTTAAATCGGCTTTCTCCAAGTTCATTGGCGGATGCAGGCATGGGATATAGCATGTTATTTGTTATTGGTCTCATAACTTCGATTCATTGTATTGCAATGTGTGGTGGTATTAATTTGTCTCAGACCTTGCAAAAAATAGCGGACAAAGAAGTATCAAGAACAATGTTTAAAAATACATTCGTCTATAATACAGGACGTGTGATTTCGTATACGATAATTGGAGGAGTACTTGGAGCAGTTGGTGGACTGGCAGGAATGGGGACTGGACTTCAGACTTCCTCTCTTTTTCAGGGGATTTTAAAGCTAATCGCCGGACTATTGATGGTGCTTATGGGAATGAATATGCTTGGAATTTTTCCGAGGTGTCTGAAATTTTATCTTCGACTTCCGTCTTGGATAAGAAGAAAAGTAGGAAAGAACAGAACTCCATTTTTAGTAGGTTTATGTAATGGACTGATGCCTTGTGGTCCTCTGCAGTCCATGCAGATTGTAGCACTGGCATCGGGAAATGCATTCGTGGGTGCATTATCGATGTTTTGCTTTAGTTTAGGAACCGTTCCGCTTATGCTGGGATTTGGGTTTGTTTTTTCCAGCCTTGGCAAACGCTTTACAAGGCAGGTTTTAAAATTTGGTGCAGTTTTAGTGGTAGTTTTAGGGCTTTCTATGATTTCACAGGGAAGTGCCTTATCGGGAATAGACAGCAAGGTTTCTGATATATTTTCTAATCCAAAAGAAACCAAAGAAGTACAGGCAAAACAGAATGAAACAGTTGAGAAAGATGGAGTTCAGTATGTTTCAAGTGTGCTGGAATCTGGAAAATATCCAGATATTACAATAAAAGCAGGAGAACCGGTAGTCTGGAAGATTGAAGCAGATAAGGGAAGTATAAATGGCTGTAACTATAAGATTTTGTTACAGGATTTTAATATGGAGTATACATTTTCAGAAGGAGAAAATGTGATTGAATTTACGCCGGAAAAAGAAGGTGTTTATACCTACAGTTGTTGGATGGGTATGATTACAGGAAAGATTTATGTAGAAAAATGATAATGATGTGAGGGGCAAAAGTAAGTTTTACCACTCGCTGATGTAAATGGATTGGAAATATTCGCTTAATTAAGAAAGAACTGGAAATAATACAAAAGGAGAATTTACTTATGAAAAAACGTATTGTAGCAATGATACTGACTGGAATGATGATAGTTACCTTAAATGGATGTGGAACGAAAGAAACAGATGCACAAGAAACGGTAACAGAAACACAAAGCCAGGACAGTTCAGAAAATCAGACAGAAGAAAAGCAAGAAGCAGAACAAGAAGAAACAGCACAGGAAGCAGAGAAAACAGACGAGACAGAAAACACAGAAGTGCAGGAAAAGGAAGACAATGCAACAGAAACAAATAAAACAGAAACAAATGAGGCTGAGAATAATACTGCAAATGAGATAAAAGAAGGTGAAAATCTGGTAATTCCAATTTCAGATTTATCGGAAAAGGCAACGTTTTATCCGGTAGAAGTAGATGGGACAGAGATGGAAGTAATTGCAGGAAAGGATTCTCAAGGTAAAATCCGTACGGCTTTTAATACTTGTCAGGTTTGCTATGATTCCGGAAATGGATATTATAGACAGCTGGGAGAGGAACTGGTCTGCCAGAATTGTGGAAATTCCTTTACAATGGATGTGGTAGGGGAGACAGGAGGTGGATGCAATCCTGTGCCGATTTTGGAAGAAAATAGGACAGTAACGGATTCAGAGATACAGATTTCTTATGAATTTTTAAAGGAATCTTCCGATATTTTTGCCAACTGGAGGAGATAAGTCTGAATCAATTAAAGAAATGAAAATGAGACAATTTCCCTTGTTTTTAATCCGAAAATACTAATTCTGGCATTTCTTCACAAACTATGCTATACTAAACAAGACATGGCGAAATTCATGGCGAAATGATTAGGAATATAAACTCATAAAGGAGAATTAATTTATGTGTGGAATAGTAGGATTTACCGGAGAAAATCAGGCAGCTCCGATTTTACTTGATGGTCTTTCAAAACTGGAATATCGTGGCTATGATTCAGCCGGAATTGCAGTTCGTGATGGAGAAAAAGAGACAGAAGTCATTAAAGCAAAAGGTCGATTAAAAGTTTTGGCAGAAAAAACCAATGGTGGGGCTTCTGTGCCGGGTACCTGTGGAATCGGTCATACCAGATGGGCGACTCATGGCGAACCATCCGAAAACAATGCACATCCGCATATCAGCGATGATGGAAACGTAGTCGCAGTTCATAACGGAATTATTGAAAATTATCAGGAATTAAAAGATAAATTAACAAGAAAAGGGTATACCTTTTATTCTGCAACGGACACCGAAGTTGCAGTCAAATTAGTGGATTATTACTATAAAAAATATGAAGGAACTCCCGTGGATGCGATTAATCATGCGCTGATTCGTATCCGTGGTTCTTATGCACTTGCAATTATGTTTCGGGATTATCCGGAAGAAATCTATGTGGCAAGAAAAGACAGCCCGATGATTCTTGGTCTGGAAAATGGAGAATCTTATATTGCATCTGATGTTCCGGCTATCCTTAAGTACACAAGAAACGTATACTATATTGGAAATCTGGAAATGGCCCGTGTAAGAAAGGGGGAAATCACCTTCTATAACTTAGACGGAGAAGAGATTCAGAAAGAGATGAAAACCATCGAATGGGATGCGGAAGCCGCAGAAAAAGCCGGTTTTGAACATTTCATGATGAAGGAAATCCATGAACAGCCAAAAGCAGTTTTGGATACCTTGAATTCTGTACTGAAAAACGGAGCATTTGATTTATCTGAAGTCGGTCTTAGTGATGAGGATATGGAAAAAATCAGCCAGATTTATATTGTAGCCTGCGGTTCTGCCTATCATGTAGGTATGGTTGCCCAGTACGTGATTGAAGATTTGGCAAAGATTCCGGTTCGTGTGGAACTGGCTTCTGAATTCCGTTATCGTAAACCGCTGCTTGATAAGAATGGGCTTGTCATTGTAGTCAGCCAGTCCGGTGAGACCGCGGATAGTCTGGCAGCCCTTCGTGAAGCAAAAGAAAAAGGAATCCGTACGCTTGGAATTGTCAATGTTGTTGGTTCTTCGATTGCAAGAGAAGCAGATAATGTATTCTATACCCTTGCAGGACCGGAAATTTCTGTTGCGACCACAAAGGCATACAGCACACAGTTGATTGCTTCTTATGTATTGGCAATTCAGCTTGCAAAAGTAAAGGGACAGATTGATGAAGAACAGTATAGTGCTTATGTTGAAGAATTAAAAACCCTTCCGGAGAAGATTAAGAAAATTATTGAAGATAAAGAACGTATTCAGTGGTTTGCTGCGAAACAGGCAAATGCAAAAGATATTTTCTTTGTCGGAAGAGGAATTGATTATGCAATCTGTATGGAAGGCAGTCTGAAAATGAAAGAAATCAGCTACATTCATTCAGAAGCCTATGCAGCAGGAGAATTAAAACATGGAACCATTTCTCTGATTGAAGATGGCACATTAGTAATCGGTGTGCTGACTCAGTCTGAACTGTATGAAAAAACCATCAGTAACATGGTAGAATGTAAGAGCCGTGGCGCTTATCTGATGGGACTGACAACTTACGGAAACTACAATATCGAAGATACCGTAAATTTTGCGACTTATATTCCAAAAACAGATGAACATTTTGCAACTTCTTTGGCAGTGATTCCATTACAGCTGATGGGATACTATGTCTCTGTAGCAAAAGGTCTGGATGTCGATAAGCCGAGAAATCTTGCAAAGAGTGTAACGGTAGAGTAAAGATAGAAAACAAATCATCTGGCAGTGCAAAAAGCACTGCCAGAGTTATCTCAATAGTTATAATTTTTGTTTGAGCAAAACTTTTGTCTTGCTTAAATATGATTAGATTAACATTTAAGATGAGGGAGGGCAATACGATGAAAAAGAAAAAAGAAAAATTTAGACAGCCAAAACAAAAGAAGCATCGAAATCATCACCTGCGTTTCCTGACAAAACTGATTTTGCTGCTGCTTTTGGTAACAGTCGGCATGGGGATTTATTATAGTTATCAATTGTTTTTTACTCCGGTTCATCAGGAAACAAAAAGCGAAGATAAGGGACTGACAAAAGAACAAAAGAAAGTAAAAAAGGAAAGAGAAGCATTAGAAAAACAAGAGCAGGAAAATAAGACATCGATTGACTATATTGCAGATGGAAGTCAGGAGAAAGACGAATCTGTCGGAAAAATTTCAGATGAATCTGATGCGTTAAATGCATTAAAGGCACTGCAGGGAGAACTTGGAATTGCGGATGTCCAAGAAGAATATCGGGTTTCAGAAGTGAAAGAATTAGAAGATGTAACCGTTTACGAGATGCAGCAATACTATGAAGGAATTGAAGTCTATGGACGAAGTCTGATGGTAAGTGTAGATGAAAGTGGAAACCTTCAAAGCGTAAATGGAACGTATGAACAGCCATCTAATGTGGCGGTGGAACCGGAAATTCAGGAATACGATGCACAAGAAGCGGTGGAAGAGTATTTGGAAGAAAATGAAGACAATACAGACACAGAAGATTCTGAAAGTTTAGAAAATTCTTATTCTCTGCAGAGTCAGGGATATGTAATCTGTTTTAATGAAAATAATGCAGCCGAAGCTGGATACTTGTTCTTTGTTGTAATGGGACAGCAAAATACTCCAGTTCAGCAGATTTTTGTCAGTGGAAAAACCGGAGAAATCTTAGCAGATAACAGTTTGATTTTGACCGAAAAAGTAACAGGAACGCTTCAGGGGCAGAGAACTTCACAGACACTGGATTATGATAAGCAGGGCGATGAATTTAAACTTTGGGATGAAGAGCGCAATATTCAGGTTTATCGTGTGACAACGCCAATTCTTCGTGATTTTAATCAGGACAGTGAGGAAGTTCAGTGGAAGAGTGGAGAAACACCGGATGCAGGTGCGGTTGATGCATTGGCAAATTTACAGAAAATATATGATTATTATCAGGACACATTTGGAAGAAAAGGAATTACCAATAATGAAAATGATAAACTTTATGTAACGGTTGGAATCCAGGATATACGATCAGGAAACAGGATTGTTGATTATAGAGATAATGCGGCAATGTTTGGGACAGACCGAATGGTAATTGGAGAAAAATCAGATGGAAGTGCCACTTATGCTGCAGACCTTGATATTATGGGACATGAAACCAATCATGGTGTAGTAAATGCTTCCTCAACCCTTTTACAGGGAGTGTATTCAAGTAGTGATGCAAGACAGAAATCTTCCCAGCTTGCAATTGGAGAAGGTCTTGCAGATACCTTTGGGGAATTTGTGGAAGATTACAGTGATGATGGAAAATATAATGGTTCCTGCAGTTGGGATAGTGCAGTAAGAAGCATGAAAAATCCAACCGGAATCCTACAGGCAAAGGACTTTCAGGATGGAGTGACCGATTGTCATGATGGTGCAGGTTTAATTTCTTATCCAACGTATTTGATGGCAACCGGAGTAGATGGAGACAGTAAAAAAGCCATCAGTGATACCAAACAGCTTGCAAGTATGTGGTACACTGTGATTTCTCAGACTTCAAGTGTGACCAGTTTTAAAGGAATCCGTCATTTAATGGAAACTCGTGCGCTTGGACTTGCGTCAATGGGTCAGCTGACAAATGACCAGGTAGAGGGTGTCATGGATGCTTTTGACGAAGTTGCAATTGAACCGTTGTATGATTATTGTCTGACCGATGATTCCGAAGTAATTGTCTATGGAGAAAATAATAAGGCTTATGATAATTATCGGATTCAGGTAAGCCGAAGGTTTGGAGAAGAAGTATTAAATGAAGAGGTCAAAAGCAAGAAATTAAATCTGAAACTGGATGCCGGAATCTATAATGTGCTTTTGACGGATTTAAATAATGAAGATTTGACCAAAGAATTTACCTTAATTGTGAATGATGCAAAAAAAGGACAGAATATTTATCAAAAACAGGCAAAGGTTATGACTCAGTTTGGTGCAAATGTCAGAGATGTTGTACTGACCTTAGATGTATCAGGCAGTATGGGTGGCACTCCGATCGAAGAGACAAAAGAAGCAGCACAGAAATTCATTGATACTGTGTACGAAAAAAGCCCACAGACGAGAATCAGCATTATTACTTACAGCAGTGATGCGCAGAAGGTGGTGGATTTTACAAACGATAAGGCAAAATTAAAAAATGCGGTTTCTGAAATTTACAGTGGAGGTGGAACAAATATAGAAGCTGGCTTAAAGAAAGCATATAAGCTGATAAAAAACGAAGAGTCTTTAAAAAAGATTGTTGTCTTGATGAGTGATGGAGAACCGACAGAGGGAAAACAAAAAGACGGCAGTTATCGAGAACCGATTCTTAGCATGGCAGATAAGATGAAACAGGATAACCTCATAGTGTATACACTTGGATTTTTCCATAATTTAGAGGGAGAGAATCTGGGAGAATGTAGACAGCTTATGGCAGACATTGCATCGGAGGGATATCATTATGAAGTCAGCAGTGCCGACTCGATTCAGTTTGTCTTTGACGATATTGCACAGCAGGTCGGCGGTGGAGAGTATGTTTATATCAAAATAGCGTGTCCGGTGGATGTAACAGTGCAAAAAGATGGTGAGGTATTACGTTCAGAAAAAGAAAATCAAAATATCCGAACCGGATTTGGAACGCTGTCCTTTGATGGAGAGAAAGATGAAATCAAGATTCTGCGTTTGAAAAAAGACCAGAACTATGAAATTTGTATCAATGGAACCGGAGACGGTGAGATGGACTACAGCATTGGATTTGTCGATGAAGATGGCACGTATTCAGATATGCGAAATTTTGAGAAGATTCCGGTTACAAAAGAGATGCTGGCAGTGACGAATACCAAAGAAGGCAAAAAGACAACACTTCAAGTTGATGAAAACGGTGATGGACATTTTGAGAAAGTTTACAGTGCAAAGAAGAATTCAACTGCCGTAGAGGTTTCAAAAGAAAATCAGAAGAAAGTACTGTCAGCAATAGGAATGGTCGTGCTTTTGTGGATGCTGTTAAAAATTCGTACAATATTAAAACGGGCAAAATCAAATCGATACTGTAAATACTGTGGTAAGAAAATTACAAAAGAAATGAAATTCTGCGGAGAATGTGGCAGTCCGGTAGAGATACAGCCGTTATTCTTTGAAAAACATGCAAAAGAATCCAAAGGAAAACGAAATGCAAAGCTTGTATTAATTGGAATTTTACTGTTATTATGTGTATCGGAAACGATGATTTATCAGACAGCTTCAACAAAAGTCTATCGTTATGTGTGTCAGGAAAATTATACACTGGCAGAAAAAATGTATGATGGAAACATAAAAGGTCATAAGATTTCTCAAAACTATCTGAACAGTCTGCTCAACTATCATGAAAAACGTGTAAAAACGGCATATCAGGTCGGCATGGTAGATGAAGCTTATCTTACAGAAGTTCAGGAGATTGTGAAGAAATTAAAGTAAAAAAAGACAAAAAAAGGAGACAAAAATGTACGATTATCTGGTAGTAGGTTCAGGATTATATGGAGCAATTTTTGCGCATGAACTGTCATTTTCGGAGA
>JAIIAN010000566.1 GCA_022717655.1 Bacillota bacterium
TCCCGCATGTATTTTTATTGGCGTTTTATTTGTTATTGTTGGGACTGGAAAAAAGACGGTATTTGTATTTATCCATGATCTTTTTTGGACTGACATTTTATTGTTATGGAATAGCGGCGTATTCCGTTACGGCATTTTTGTTTGTGTTTTTTGTATGGTGCCTGTGGAAAAAACAACTGAAATTCCGGGAGGGATTGCTGTGCGCAGTGCTATTTACTGTGGTTGCCCTGCCGGAGGTGATCGTCCTGGGAATCAATGCGATACACTTTGGCAGGACCATCGAAACGCCCTTTTTTACCATGCAATATTTTCCGGATAGTCTCAGAAGTGCGGATATACTGCTTTTAAATTTTTCCTTTGCACAGCTGGGCAGGAATGCGTGGGCATTATTCAGCAGGGTGTTCCTGCAGCTCCCGGACATTTTCTTTAATTCAATTCCGGCGTTCGGACCCTTATATCATGTGTCGATACCGTTTGTATTTATAGGAATCATTGTATTTACGATTCGCCTTTTTAAGGAAAAACAGATTGAAAAACAGACGCAGATGCTGGCATTGTGGGGATTCCTGATCACGGGGATCTGGGTTGGTCTGATCACCTATGAAGTGAACATTAACCGTGTGAATATTATCTTCTACCCGGTGATTGTGTTGTGCGCTTATGGTATTTCGCTGGCAGTGGACAAATGCAGGAAACTCTTACCGGTTATCATGGCTGTGTATGTAGTCAGCAGCGTATTGTTTTTTACAACGTATTTTACAGAGTATGCGGAAGAGAGCAGACAGTATTACAACAGGGATTTCCTGGATGCCGTAGCCGAAGCTGACGGCATGGAAGGATATGACAGTTTGTACATCACAGGCAATCTGGGGTGGCAGTTCAACCAGTCAGCCACGGAGATCCTGACCCAGTATGCCTGCAGAATAGATGCTCGGTATTATCAGAGCGAGGATTACGCACAGCGTTATCACTACATCTATCCGGAAAAATCCGGAGCGGAACTGGCGGAAGTCGTCGGGGATGGACTGATGGTACTCTATGAGGGAGACCTGCAGTACCTGCAATTCCCTTATGAAGTGATCGATACCGTGGGAGAATATTCACTGGTAACAGCAAGGTTCTGAGAAGGACAGGAATCATCTCACGGAACGGATCACCTCCACACCGAACAGGAAGCGTCCTTCCTCGTTGGGATGAATGGAATCTACCAGATATTCTGCAGCATTATGTTCATTCCACTGCAGAGCATCATTGATATTCAGAAAATCAACATTC
>JAIIAN010000567.1 GCA_022717655.1 Bacillota bacterium
GGAAAAGACAAAGAATTATTGCTGTTTTACCGGTACGACCGGCTGGAAAAACATTTAAAAAAACAGGAAAATCGCGAATTTTTGAATAAAATGGGATATTTAGACGTCAGCGTCTCCGCAGTGCTCCGCAAATTGCGCCAGCGCTACGAGGCTTATGCGAAGAAACAGGCGGATTTCCCACATGAACTGGGAATCGTGCTGGAATATCCGGTGGAAGATGTGGAAGACTTTATTAAGTACGGTGGACAGAATTGTCTCATGGAACGGTACTGGAAGGTGTACCACAATGTAGAGAGAGCCATGGCGGTGTTCGCAGCTTATGACGCGGCAAAGGATCAGGCCATGGAAGAAGTTATTGCAGGATATCCGCTCCACATGGTAGCGGTATCATAAATAAGAAATTATTTCAAGGAGGAGTATAACAATGAGCGATATTAACGTAATTTACTGGAGTGGCACAGGCAACACTGAGATGATGGCAAACGCAGTTGCAGAGGGAATCAATGCAGCAGGCGGCAACGCAGTTGTTCTGGACGTTGCAAGCGCATCCGCAGACGCATTAAAGGACGCAAAAGCATTTGCTCTGGGCTGCCCGGCTATGGGTTCTGAGCAGTTAGAGGAAGGCGACATGGAGCCATTCGTAGAGGAAGTAGAGAAATTCGCAGCTGGCAAGACCATCGGTCTGTTCGGTTCCTATGACTGGGGCGATGGCGAGTGGATGAGAGAGTGGGCATCCCGTATGGAAGCTGCCGGTGCAACCGTTGCAGGCGGCGAGGGCGTGATCGCAAATAATACTCCAGATGAAGAAGCCCTGGAGAATTGCAGGAAGTTAGGCGAGGCATTAGCAGCAGTTTGATTTTAACGATTGAGAAGAGGAAGAGAGAACCTGGATGTCCATCAGATGTCCGGGTTCTTTCTATTTTTGGAAAATTGTGGTATTATGTATCTTAGTTTTGTGCAGTGGATTTCTGCCTGGACTTTCATAAAAGAAAAAAGGAGAAAGCCGGATGAAGCTTTTATTCGTATCCGATTCTTTTAAAGGATCATTAACCAGCGCCCAGACGATTCAATATCTAAAGAAAGCAGCAGAGGAGGTTTTTGGCTCCTGTGAATGCCAGGGGATTCCGGTGGCAGATGGAGGAGAGGGAACCATTGACGCTGTTGTGCAGGCGTGCCATGGGGAGA
Organism: Bacillota bacterium; assembly: GCA_022717655.1. Classification (GTDB taxonomy): domain Bacteria; phylum Bacillota; class Clostridia; order Lachnospirales; family Lachnospiraceae; genus Blautia. The sequence continues at coordinate 1,186 of JAIIAN010000567.1, forward strand.
AGCTTTCCTGTCAGGTGCAGGATCCGCTTGGACGGGAAATCACGGCTTATTATGGATGTGTTGGTGGTACGGCGGTGATTGAGATGGC
>JAIIAN010000568.1 GCA_022717655.1 Bacillota bacterium
GAGGGATGTTCGGAACGGACTCTGAAATATTATCGTGTAACAGTGGAACATATGTTGAGGCATATTTTGACACCCATTCGCAAGATGACAACGGAAGAAATCCGGACGTATCTGGTGGAATATCAGAAGATTAATAATTGTGGAAAAGTAACTATTGATAATGTGCGAAGAAATATGTCCAGTTTCTTTTCCTGGTTGGAAGAGGAAGACTATATCTTGAAAAGTCCGATGAAACGGATTCATAAAATAAAGACGAAAACGGTTGTAAAGAGTACGATTTCAGATGAAGATATTGAAAAGCTGAGGGATCAGTGTACGGAAACTAGAGATTTGGCTATGATCGATCTGCTATATTCAACGGGTATTCGAGTTGGTGAGCTAGTAAATTTGAATATTTCCGATGTTGATTTGGAACAACGGGAATGTATTGTTTATGGTAAGGGGGATAAAGAACGCAGGGTATATTTTGATGCAAAAGCTAAAATTCACTTGCAAAATTATCTGAATAGCAGAGAAGACGCAAATCCAGCATTGTTTGTGACATTAGATGCACCGCATGAACGATTGCAAATCAGCGGAGTGGAGATTCGGGTTCGCAAATTAGGACGCAGATTAGGCTTAGAACGGATCCATCCGCATAAATTCCGGCGAACGATGGCTACCAGGGCGATTGACAAAGGGATGCCTATTGAGCAAGTGCAGAAGATTTTGGGACATTCAAAGATTGATACGACCATGCAGTATGCGATTGTTAATCAGACGAATGTGAAGATATCCCATCAGAAGTTTATTGCGTAGGCTCAGGGGCAAGCTACAATTTGCGGAATAAGATCAATGAAATACAAATTGGGTGATATATGTGAAATTGTATCAGGAAGCACACCAAAGACTGGGATCAAGGAATATTGGAATGGAGACAAAAAGTGGATTACCCCTGCAGAATTAAATGAAGATGCATATATTGTTTTCGATACAGAACGGAAGATAACTGAAATGGCAATAAAGGATACAGGATTAACACCTTTTCCCCAAGGGACAGTGTTGCTTTCATCAAGAGCACCAATAGGAAAAGTGGGAATAGCTGGGTGTGAGATGTATTGTAATCAGGGATTTAAGAATCTGATCTGTTCGCCAAAGCTGAACAATAAATATTTATATTGGTTCCTTAAGGGGAAAAAAGATTTTTTAAATGCATTGGGAAGAGGGGCAACATTTAAGGAAATATCAAAAAGTATTGTTGCTGAAATAGAGATAGAGGTTCCAGATATTGAA
>JAIIAN010000569.1 GCA_022717655.1 Bacillota bacterium
TCATCCAAGACTGTGAGAGATCAATATTAAAGTCTTCTGCTGCCTTAAGAAGCATTCCTGGCTTTGGCTTCCTGCAATCGCAATCAAACTTCAGTTCTGGAATTTCTCCTTCATAGCCTTTATGTGGGTGGTGTGGACAGAAGTAAATCCCGTCAAGATAAACACCCTCTAAGCCAAGAAGAGTCTCCATCTTATTGTGAATTTCCTGTAGTTCTTCCCAGCCAACTTCCCCTCTGGCTATCACAGGCTGATTGGTAACTACAATAGCAAGGTATCCACTTCTATTGATTTTACCAATCGCCTCTGCCACACCTGGTAGAAGTTCAAATTCGTCAATATCTCTCAGAAATCCAACATATTTATTGATGGTTCCGTCACGATCTAAGAAAATAGCTTTTTGTTTTCTCTTTAAATTTTTTCCTGCTACTACTCCATCAGCAAAGTCCTTACAAACAGCCTCATAACGTTCAGGCGTTCCCATATCCTTTACATACTCTGGACTGTCATAACAGAACATCTTTCCAGTTCCAGCAAGAGGCTTCAAAAGCTGACGATCCAAGTCAACCTTTGCACCTTCTGGCCTAACTTCTAATATTTCTGGTGACACTACATGAAGACCAGCATTCACCCTGTTCTGGTAATACTTAGGTCTTGCATCTTCTTTTGTAAGCCACTGTTCTACAGCGCCAGTCTTATCCGCGATAATCAAACCACTATCATACGGATGACTATTCGGATGAGTAAATAACGTAACCAGTCCCCCTTTTTCTTTGTGGAACTTCACAATTCGATTGAAGTCGATATCAAAAATCGAATCAGCATTCAGCAAAAGGAAATCTTCAGTTAATTTATTCTTTAACTCAAAGAGAGCCCCGGCATTACCCAAGGGCTGTTCCTCTACAAAATATTCAATATGTACTCCAAAGTCTAATCCATCACCAAAGTAGTTCATGATGATGTGGCCAAGATGACTAACGGTGATAATAAGATCTTCGAAGCCCTGCTCCTTCAAGCATTGGATTTCTCTTTCCAGTACAGGAATCCCATCAATCTCTATCATCGGTTTTGGTATATCACTTGCCACAGAGGAAATTCTGGTTCCTTTTCCTCCGGCCATAATCACAACTTTCATGCTCATTTCTTCCCCTCTGATCAGTCTCTCTGAATCCACTCTTCCGGACTGTAGTGGATCACTCTTGTTCCACCATCTTCAAACTTAAACGGAATGTAGAGTAGATTGTGCACTGCTGCCATCACTTTCTCTTGGT
>JAIIAN010000570.1 GCA_022717655.1 Bacillota bacterium
ACTTGGTTGGACTTATTACCGCAGATGCAAGCTTTTGAACACTGTTTACCAAGAGGTCGTACAGAAGCCGTTTAGTTTTGAGTATTAAGAAAAATTTTTTGAATGATAATAAATACCTTGTAAATAGTGTTTTGTGATTGAGTAGAGACGATGAATCCGTCTCTTTTTTTGTATTCTTAAGCCGTCTAAAAACTGGTTTTATTTTTTTACTGTTTCTATTTCTTTCCAGTATTTATTTATAGGGGAACATATGTTAAGATTTAGGGAACTGTTAGTAAAGGAGTAAAGAAATGAGCAAAAAAACAACCAAGGCGATCGTGGGGATCGTCGCTGCTGTGATTGCAGGGGCACTCGGTATTTCCACCACACAAAAAGATTCAGATATCTTCCAACAAATTACAACCATTTTTGATTCCACACCGCAAGCTTCTCAAGTAGCGGATGTGCCAGAATATGATGGAAAACATCAAGAAATAGAAATCAATGGGAATCAGCCGGAGTTTACAAAAGAGGATCTTAGTCTTTCCAAAGGGACATGGGAAAGCTATTCAAATATAGACAAATTGAACAGAGTAGGACAAGCCAATGCGATGTTGGGAAAAGACTTGTTTCCTACTGAAAAGAGAGAACCTTTGTATATTGATCCGACAGGTTGGAGACAAAAGAAATTAAGTGACGGACAATGGTTATACAACCGCAGCCATTTGATTGGTTTCCAGTTGACTGGTCAAAATAATAACATTAAAAACTTAATGACAGGGACACGTTCGTTGAATGCTCCGTACATGCTTGCCCACGAAAATGATATTGCGGCATATATCAAGGAAACAAATCATCATGTACGCTATCGTGTCACTCCTCATTTCGAGGGAAATGAACTGGTAGCAAGAGGTGTGCAGTTGGAAGCAGAAAGCATTGAAGACAAAAAAATTGAATTCAATGTCTTTATCTACAATGTTCAAGATGGCTACACCATCAATTATGAGACAGGGCAAGCAACGAAAACGAAAAATTAGTAGCAGCAATTCGAATTTTTTATGAACTTTATGAAAAAATTGTGTAAAAACATACTTTCAAAGAAATATAGCGTATACTTTATGGAAAGAGGGCTTTTGAAAAAGCCACAGAAAAAAGGAAAAATCAGACAAATCGTGTTTCTTAATTTATTCAGAAGTTTGGAATATTTGTTTGTAGTTTTCCCTTTCTTCGAGTAAAATAAGGGTGTAGAAGGTAAGCTGGAATTACCTTGCGGGAAAGATCTTTCCCG
>JAIIAN010000571.1 GCA_022717655.1 Bacillota bacterium
TACTGAAAAAGAGAAAGGAAAAATATCTCGGAAGGTTTGCGAAATCGTTCCAGGAACTTCTTTAGGCATTTTAATGGTAATATCTTTCAGCACACAAAACTTATATAAATTAACTGTTAAAAATGCAGCGACAAAGGAAGCCAGTAGTCCCTTTGTCCCCATATATTCCGTTGAAAATCCACCTTCAATCGGAGAGACGCTTAACAACAGGAAACTTACCACAGAGGCCAGCATCACAGAGGTGGTGTTGATTACTTTGTTTTTCGGTAAGCGACGATTCATCGAATCAGCCAAGCAGCGAGCAGTGGTTGCTGAAACGAGTAACCCTACAACACCCATCGAATAATTATAGACTTTCCATAGCCATGTGGAGACAGATTCAGGCCATTGGTAACCAAAAATCTCAGGAACCGCAGCAATCAAAATGAAAATGCTTGAAAATAAAATAGCTGGCATCGCTGTTAAAAATCCGTCACGAACGGCTCCTAAATAACTATTACGTGAGATTTTTTCAAAAAATGGTTTCCCTTTTTCGATTTGTTTAATGATTCCATCCATAGCGTTCTTCTCCTATCCTTGATTCTGTCTGTACAGTACAATAAAGTCTTGAATCAGATCTCTCAGCAATAAAGTGGTCATTAAATGATCCTGCCCATGGATAAAAATGAATCCCATCTCCATCTCTTTCCCAGATGCTTCTTCCGCTAAAATTTTTGTTTGCGAATTATGTGCAAGGGTTAAATTTTCGTCGGCTTCTTTCAACGCCGAATCAACATGTTCAAAGTTTCCTTGTCTTACTTCTTTCAATAATTTCAATAATGTACTGCGAGCGTCGCCTGAATATGCAACGATCTCAAAACCAAGCATTTGTAATTCCTCTTTATTCATCTTTTCTTCCTCCATTATCACTTATTAAATAATCGTTTTGGTTTCACTGACCAACTTGTACCAGTAAGCTGATTCTTTTGGGTAACGCTTCTGGGTTTCAAAATCAACATAAAACAAGCCATACCTTTTGTTATACCCATTTGTCCATGAGAAAAGATCCATAAGCGACCACAAAAAATACCCCTTCACATTTACCCCGGCTGTTATCACCTTGCTTAAGGATTCCAAATAGACTCTCAAATAGTCGATTCTCGGCTGATCCATAATAATGCCATCTTCAAACTGATCTTTATACCCCATCCCGTTCTCAGTGATATAGATTTTGTTGTAATGTGGGTAATCGCTTTTAATTCGCAGCAACAAGTCATATAGACC
>JAIIAN010000572.1 GCA_022717655.1 Bacillota bacterium
TGCGCCAGCAGCTCTCGCAGGACATGGCGCTGGTGCTGCGGGAAGTGCCGGATATCACCCGTTACGGCGAGGCAACTTTAGTGGATGGCATTCTCACCGGATTTAACGAGAAGAGCGCCGAGAAACGCCCGGGAACCATCAACGGCGGCATTTACCTGCTGTCTGAGGATCTGATCCAGGACATTCCTACAGGCAAAGTTTCCCTGGAAAATGAGATGATCCCCAAGTGGATGAAGGAAGGCAGACGCCTGGGCGGTTTTGTCAATGACGGATATTTCATCGATATCGGCGTGCCGGAGGACTATTTCCGGTTCCAGAAAGACGTGGAGGAAGGAGTGATCGCATGGTAATCAGAGGAAGAGCCCCTTTAAGAGTCAGCTTTGGAGGCGGCGGAACGGATGTGGCGCCATTCTGCGAGGAACAGGGCGGTGCGATCATCGGAAGCACCATCAATAAATACGCATATTGTTCCATCGTACCAAGAGAAGATGACCAGATCATCGTCCATTCGCTGGATTTTGATATGACAGTCAAATACAACACCAAAGAAAACTATGTGTACGATGGCAAATTAGACCTGGTAACGGCGGCGCTGAAAGCCATGGATATCAAGCAGGGCTGTGAAGTGTATTTACAATGCGATGCACCTCCAGGCTCCGGTCTGGGAACCTCTTCTACAGTGATGGTGTCCCTGCTTTGCGCCATGGCCCGTTGGAAAGGCGTGGAGATGGATGCCTATGCCCTGGCGGATCTGGCTTATCAGGTAGAACGTGTGGATTTAAAGATCGATGGCGGCTATCAGGATCAATATGCGGCGGCCTTCGGCGGATTCAATTTTATTGAATTCCATGGACGTAATAACGTGGTGGTAAACCCGCTGCGGATCAAGAAGGATATCATTCATGAGTTACAGTATAACCTGTTGTTATGCTATACCGGCAATATCCATGTTTCGGCTAATATCATCAAGGACCAGGTCAGCAACTACACCAAGAAAGAGCCATTTGAGGCGATGTGCGAGGTGAAGGCTCTGGCCTATGCCATGAAGGATGAGCTGTTAAAGGGCAATCTCCACAGCTTTGGCAAATTGCTGGATTACGGCTGGCAGAGTAAAAAGAAGATGAGCAGCAAGATCACCAATCCGCAGATCGACGCACTTTATGACGAGGCTATCCGTGCAGGCGCTTTAGGCGGCAAGCTGCTTGGCGCCGGCGGAGGTGGATATCTGCTGATGTACTGCCCGTACAATGTCAAGCATAAGGT
>JAIIAN010000573.1 GCA_022717655.1 Bacillota bacterium
GTCATATCCATACGCACGCAGCGTTTCGTTCGCCCTATCACTAACTCTCTAAAAACCGCACAACTATGAAACTTAATAAATATATAATAACACTGTCGGTAGCGCTTTGCACCATGCTAAGCGGATGTACCGACTGGCTTGACACCCAGCCCAACGACAAGCAGAGCGAGGAACAGCAGTTCTCTACCAAGGACGGATTCTATTCAGCAGTGAACGGTGTCTACAATCGCATGTCGGGTTCTAATCTCTACGGCAAGACTCTTTCTTACGGCGACCTTGATTTGCTGGGACAATACTATATAGTAGAGCAGAGCAACCAAGGCAGTTATTATAAGTATCTGCGTGCCCTTACCAATTGGGACTATACCGAAGACGGCGTATCTGCAGTGTTGAGCAGCACATGGAATGAGGCATATTCCACCATCATGAACATCAATGTAGTGTTGAACAATATCGAGAAGGATGCCACTGGCAAGAAGGTGCTTCCGCAGCGCGAATACAAGATGCTGAAGGGAGAGATGCTCGCAGCACGTGCCATGATACATTTCGACATGCTGCGTTGGTTCGGTCCGATATACAGCAAGAACCCTGAGGGTCGTGGCATACCGTACAACGACACCACCGAGCCTCAGATACTCACCATGCACAATGCCAAGACCGCTCTCAACGACTACATCTTGCGCGACCTTAAGGATGCCGAGAACCTGCTTGCCGAGTCCGATCCAGTCATTGCAGAGGGTCCGCGTGCCGAATACGACGAAGTGAACCTTGACAATTCAATGCGCTATCGTCAGCTGCGCCTTAACTACTACGCCACTGTTCTGCTCACAGCACGTGCCTATCTGTGGGGCGACGACGTAGACAACGCACTTGCTGAGGCTCAGAAGCTCACCGAGGATGCCAAGGTGAAAGGTTTCTTCCCCGCAGTTGACAAGGCAAAGTTGCTCGGCAACTACAACGACCCTGACCGTATGTTCTCTACCGAATCGTTGTTTGGCTATTACAACAAGAACCGTGGTCTGATTTACGATGGTACATTTGGCGGTAGCAATACCGGTACCAGTCTGCTCATTCCACGTTCAGGATATGTTGACGGCCAGCTCTTTGGCAGCGTTGATGCTGAAGACATCCGCTACAAGTCGCAGTGGGAGTTGGGCGAAACACTCGAAGGTCAGTCTTCTATGAAGCTCACAAAGTTCAAGGACATCAACGATGCTGGTAAGAACAATGCCGAGAACAACAAAGAAGACGAGACCGGCGTGC
>JAIIAN010000574.1 GCA_022717655.1 Bacillota bacterium
GGTCGTATTTGCGGTATAGTTCTCTACACTTTGAGAAAAAAGGAGCGAAAATTATGACATTTTATCAGGAACTTCAGCTAAGTTCGACAGGCTCAAAACAGCTAATCAAAAATACGAAAAACCCAAAAGAAAAACGCAGGCATATTCTGATTTATAATTTTAAAGTTTATCTGGTTATGGCATTTTGTGTTGCAGTGGTATCTTTGTATAGTAAATTAATTGGAAGTGAAAACAGTGTCGTAGGCGTTACGGTATTGCTGGCGGTACTTGTTCTTCGACAGGCAGATTTTGGAATTAAAACAACGCATGGACTGTTTTCAATCGCAGGAATTTTTGGAATTTTGATGACCGCACCAAGAATTGCGAATATGTTGTCGCCTTTGCCGGCTTTTTTCGTAAATGTAACAGCAATTCTTCTTTTGATGATTTTAGGCTGTCACAATGTAATTATGTACAACCATTCTACTTTTGTATTAGGATATCTTCTGTTGCTTGGATATGATGTGACGGGAGCAGAATACATAAAAAGAGTAGAGGGACTTGCAGTTGGAATGATTCTTTGTATGGTTATCTTTTATAAAAATCAGAAGAATCGTCCCTATAGAAGAACCTTTCTGGACCTTTTTCGAGAATTTGATTTACAGTCTGCACGAGGCAGATGGTATTTGAAACTGACTTTGATTGTTTCCAGTGCAATGCTGGGTATGAACCTTTTAGGACTGCCAAGAGCAATGTGGGCGGGAATTGCCTGTATGTCGGTATGTCTTCCTTTTACCGAGGACTGTGTTGCCAGAGAAGGAAAAAGATGGCAGTTTAATATCGTTGGATGCGCCTTTTTTATTGTGCTGTATCTGATTCTTCCAGAATCCATGTATCCCTATATTGGCATGATTGGTGGAATCGGAGTAGGATATTCAGCAGGATATGCATGGCAGACCGTATTTAATACATTTGGAGCATTGTCAATTGCATCAGGTTTATTTGGTATGCCAATGGCAGTGGCACTTCGTATTGGAGCAAATGTATTTGGAGCACTTTATACTGTATTGTGTAATAAAGTGATTGATAAATTGGCAGTAGTTTGTTCTGTAAAAAAAGATGTAGCAGCTTAGAATATTAGGCAGGAATTATCAGGAGAAGGAAAGCTGCTTTTGATAATGATAGAACGAAAAAATATAGAATCCGAGAGCTGAAAGAATAGAAACGGCTCTTGGATTTTTTGCGTATAACAGAGGATACTTAGTTGACAATAGTATGAAAT
>JAIIAN010000575.1 GCA_022717655.1 Bacillota bacterium
GTATTGTAGGTATCAGCTTTAAATCCTTGTCTTTGAACTGTTCTTCATAACTGCGGTGGTCTATTTTTTTATCCTGGCTTAATCTTTTATTGCAGACTTCCGCCCAGGAAATTCTAATATCTTTCAGTGTTTCCCTGCTGTCCATTGGATTGCTTTCTACACTTATGCGCTTCCACTGTTTCCGGTTGCGGCTGTCAACTTTCTGTTTCCCGGTACTCTTATCAATTAGCGGAATACGCTCACCTTTATCATCAAGCGCATATTCCATTTTCCTTTTATTCGCCCATTTTCCTGTCTTGCTGTCAATCTGCCTGTTGGCTATCAGAATGTGACAATGCGGATTGCTATTGTCCTTATCGTGGTGAATTGCATATGTGCAGGCATATCCCTTTGATGTTATATTCTTCTCAATAAATTCCCTTATAACTTCACTCTGCATATCTAAGTCAAATTCCCTTGGCAGTGCAACTATTATTTTTTTAGCTGTTCTTGCATTTTCTGCTTTCTCAAAATTCTCAATTGAATTAAACAGTCTTTCAGCTTTTTCATACTCCTGTGGTGCGCCTGCTGGAAGCATAGTAGCAACTTCTATAACTCTCTGCTCACGTCCATAATTATATAATTCTCCTGTTCTTTCATCTCTGATTTTCTCGGCAGAAATATAAGAAAGTGTAGCACACGCACTTGAACCTTTTGCCCTGCTGACATTTGATATATTACAACTGTAAATTGCCATTCGTGATACCTCGCTTTCTTAATTGGGTTTGCAAAGGGCTAGCCCTTGCCCTTCGGAGAACGCACATTATATGCAACCTATGGTTGCGTGTAAATGCGCCCTTATTAAAAATAAGGGATTATATAATGTGATTATACTACCTATACACTTCTAATTCAATATATGTTACAATTAAAAGAAAACATAAAGGAGATGGCATAATGGCAACTGTAGAAGAACGTATTGAGAAATTAAAAAAAAGACAGGCAGAATTAAAAGCACAGGAAAAAAAGTTACTTGCACAACAATCACAAAAAGAACGTAAAGAAAGAACTAAAAGACTTATCGAAGTTGGAGCGACTGTAGAAGCTGTACTTGGCAGACCAATCACTAAAGATGATTTGCCACTTTTATCTAATTTTTTAAAACAACAGGAAGAAAGAGGTCAGTTCTTTTCTAAAGCAATGGAACATAAAAAGATAAATTTTGATGAATGTTATCAAGATAACATTAAATAACCTTTTTCCCCTTAATTACCCATATAC
>JAIIAN010000576.1 GCA_022717655.1 Bacillota bacterium
TGGTTATAGAAGATTTCCCAACCAGGACGAACATCACCACGACCACCTTTTACCCTGCCATCCGAAGGGTCAGTATAGTTGTCTGCCAATACCGTCTGAATTGCACCATGATTCTTATTCTTACAAGTACAGTCTGAGCAATATACATACTTCTGGAAAGGCATATCCTTGGCTGCAATAAACCATTCGCCCTCCTTATTGGCATTGTCTGTGCCATTTCGGAGATTGCTGAGTGCAACATATTCACCAAGTTTCATCAGTGCATTGTCATCAGCAGCGAAGAAGTCGAGTTTTGCAGCATCTGTGCTTCTTTTATTCACTGAGTAGAACGTGTAAGCCATCTGTGCAAGGTTAGCCACCACCATTGCCGACATTTGTGCATGCCCCTGGTCACGACCGCTTTCCTGGTCTTGAGCTATCTGCTCTCCTGTGTTAAGAGGGTCAGAGAACGTAGCTTGCACCAAATTCCTGATGCATCCATTGCCTGCACCCTCATAGAAGTAGTTTACTACGTAATCCACCATATCGCAATCCTCGGTGAGGATGCCAATGGCGAGATAAGATGCCATATTCACCAGATCCCAGTTGCTCCAATAATGCAGCGAACAGTTGGAACTATTCACATGATTATCCAGAAAGTCTCTGTTCTTGACGGCAAAGACATCCAACATCCATTGTTTGAAAGCAGCAAGTTCTGTCTTATTCCACCCCGAATAGGTCTGCATAATTTCTGCAGCATTGGCAAAGGTGTAACCTTGTGCACCAGCAGCCAGATACATATTGGCATCATTGGCTGTTATCCTCTTACATGTGGCAGCCCAGGCATTCAGTATCTCTATAGATTTCTTAGCATACGCCTCGTCTGCAGTCAACTTCCAAAGCAATGCCGTCTGGTAAGCAGCAGCCGCATCTCGCATGGCATAGCTATAGTTTTCTTTATCCAGACCTGTTCCTGCAACATCACCTCGGACGATAACTTCCTGTGGAGATGGAGTGCGAGACAAGGAAGCATAGCTGCTGTTCATCAATGTCTGAAACTCTTGCTTCACCGCATCAGGTGCAGTAGCATCATGCAGACTCGCCTTTACACGTGAGAAATCGGCAGCCGAGTACATGGCACAAGGATGAGGAAATACATACTTGGTTGTTTGCCGCACGGTGTACATCTCTAAGGCTGCTTCATAAGGAAAGGCTTTGTCAGGATTGTCGCTACGCAAGGTTATATCACATACAGGAGACAAAGTTTCGACAACCTCTTG
>JAIIAN010000577.1 GCA_022717655.1 Bacillota bacterium
GGAACACCGGAGGTGATCCTGATGGCCAGCGGTTCTGAAGTAGAACTGGCAGTAAAGGCTAAGGCAGAGTTAGAAAAAGAAGGACAGAAAGTCCGCGTTGTTTCCATGCCATGTATGGATCTGTTTGAGGAGCAGTCTGAGGAGTACAAGGAGTCCGTTCTTCCAAAGGCAGTGAGAAAGCGTGTTGCCATCGAGGCATTAAGCGACTTTGGCTGGGGCAGATACGTTGGCCTTGACGGTGCGTATGTGACTATGAAGGGCTTTGGCGCCAGCGGTCCGGCTGCAGTATTGTTTGAGCATTTTGGATTTACTGTAGATCATGTAGTTGAAACTGTAAAATCTTTGTAATTGCGAAGCTAGTGAACAGTTACAAATCTTGATAGGATTTAGGAGAATTGTGATGGGGAAGAAATGTATTGGAGTTGACGTAGGTGGAACCAGCGTGAAACTGGGTATTTTTGATGTAGATGGTGTGCTGTTAAAGAAATGGGAGATCCAGACTAGAAAAGAAGAGCAGGGCAAGTATGTCCTGGATGATATCGCAGCAAGCATCCGTGAGACCTTAAAAGACGAGAACATCTCCATGGAAGATGTCGTTGGTGTTGGTATTGATGTACCTGGTCCGGTAAAGAAGAACGGTTATGTGGAGGTTTGCGTCAACCTGGGCTGGAGAGATATCTATCCGGCAAAAGAGTTAAGCGCCCGTTTAGACGGAATCCCTGCAGAGTGCGGCAATGACGCTAATGCAGCTGCTCTTGGCGAGATGTGGAAAGGCGGCGGAGAGGGCTACTCGGATATTGTTATGGTAACTTTAGGAACTGGCGTTGGCGGTGGTGTGATCATCAATGAGAAGATCATTGCAGGCAGACATGGTCTGGGCGGTGAGATCGGCCATATCCATGCCCGTGATGATGAGAAGGAGTACTGCAATTGTGGAGGCAGAGGCTGTCTGGAGCAGGTGGCGTCCGCGACCGGAATCGCCAGAGAGGCACGCCGGAAGATGGCAGCTGATGACCGTCCATCTGTTCTGCGTCAGTTTGGTGATGAGGTAACCGCCAAAGACGTCTTAGACGGCGCCAAAGCAGGCGATGCCCTGGCGTTAGAGGTGGCTGAGACCGCATGCCATTATCTGGGGGTTGCCCTGGCTCAGGCTGCTCTGATCGTGGACCCGGATATCTTCATCATCGGCGGAGGCGTATCCAAGGCAGGCCAGTTCTTAGTAGATATGATCAAGAAGCACTATGAGGAGCACATAACG
>JAIIAN010000578.1 GCA_022717655.1 Bacillota bacterium
ATTTTATGTTAACTAAAGACGAATTGCCAGAATGCCCGGTGGCTACTACCGTACAAATCATTGGAAGTAAATGGAAACTGCTGATCATCCGCAATCTCCTGGAACGCCCTTGGAGATTCAATGAATTAAAGAAAAACTTAGAAGGCATCAGCCAAAAGGTCTTAACCGACTCCCTCCGTTCCATGGAAGAAGACGGGATCATCACCCGGACCGTCTACGCCGAGGTGCCGCCGCGTGTGGAATACGCCTTAAGCGACTTAGGCGAAACCATGCGGCCAATTTTAAAGGCCATGCAGATCTGGGGCGAAAATTATAAGGAAAACACAGCGCAGTTATAAAAATCTGGCGAGAATCTTGCAAGAAAATGTACACGAAAACACATAGAACCATCAGAATATAAATAGGAGCAGATTATGGATAAAATCAAAAAGCTAAATCGCTATCAACAAGGGATCCTGTTGTTTATGATTGCTATGACTTTGATTTTTGCAGTGATTTACCCCATAACCATCCGACGGGTCGGATTTGAATACAACGATTCCATTCTTGTCCCAAGTCTGGAAAATGGTACTACCGTGTATTCCGGTAAAATCAAAGGTCAGGCGGCGCATTTTACAGTATCGGAAGATAAAACTGTTACCTTTCAGTATGGTGATAAAACCTATGGCCCTTATACCGCCAAAGAAGATTCTACAGCGATTCCTAAAAATCAGGAACTGTCTGAATCCATGACCGGCGTAGAAATCCGCCAGGGAGATGCGATCCTGTTCCGCGGCGGCGTTTTGGATACCGGGGATTTTCTATGGCTCTACAACGAAGACGGAACCGTAGATAACCTTGGTATTTCCTATGTGATCGGCGATGGGGTCCAGCGGGACGAAAATGGAAATGTCATTGATCCTGTGGCACCATCCGCATCCACCATCCTACAACTGATCCATGGCCCAGAACTGACACATAAAGGACAAAGCTTTGCATGGTTTGGCGCTGTGTTGATCTGTATTCTCAACACACTTACGATTCTATTTGAAGACGAACTCTTCCGCTGGAATCTGGCCTTTCAGATCCGCAATACTGAGGACGCAGAGCCAACCGACCTGGAAATCGCCGGAAGATATCTCAGCTGGATGGTTCTGGCGGTTGCCGCGTTGGTTATTTTTATAATTGGGTTACAGTGATTGAGTGATAGTTATCATTTTTAAGTTAGGAGAATCGACATGGCGGAAATTTCATTATTAGGGAGTGTACGCTATGGAAT
>JAIIAN010000579.1 GCA_022717655.1 Bacillota bacterium
CCGGGCAAAAAATATCCCCAGCCAGTTGATACATATATAGGCATCATTACCCCGGATGGAATTATTGAGCGTAAAAGACAGCAGCTTGCCACGACATCCATTAAGGTAAAAGAGTATGGATTTTCCAAAGCAGTATGGGATTCCTGCCCGGATGACTGGAAAAAAGCAGTCGGCGAAGGGTGGGAAGATAAATTAGCATGCATGATCATGAAGGCGTCACCGGAATCATATCTTTCAGTGGACATGGACATTAAAGGAGAGGATGAACTGTCTTTTTCGGCTGCCAGTCAGGCAGGGATGCTCTCACGAAGGTTTTATAAAAGGTATGGCGTGGAATTCAACAGTCTTGAAATCCTGAAAAGCGTCTATCTTGTTTACATAGAGAACCATGTCTTTGTCTCTGAGATTACAGACGAGCAGATGAAGCTGTTGAAAAAGATTTCTGTATCATTGGAGCATAAATAAAGACGCAAAGGAACTAGTCTATTACATGCGCATGGTGATAGATCCGAGATGTGGAAGGAAGACAAAACATGATCATGCAGAGATTCTGACTTATCTCGCAGCTGGTTATCTGGCAGGAAGGGATTCCGTCCGCAGATGTCTGCAATGGTGTAAGAATCACATAGACTTTTTAAGACAACATCTGGAGCTTAAGAACGGAATCGCATCACCAGCAACAGTATCAAGGATCCTCGGGAACATAGATGAAGAAATTTTTTGTCTGGCATTTATAGAGTGGATGACGGGAATCCTAAATACAAAGGGAATAAACATAGCAATAGATGGAAAGGCACTGCGTGGAAGCACGGAAAAGATCAGGAACAGGAAAACACCATATATACTGAATGTGATCGATACAGCTACAGCTCTTGTAATAGCGCAGCTTCCGATTGCAGAAAAGGAAAATGAGATCACTGCCATCCCAAAACTGCTGAAGCTGCTAAATATCCAGGAAAGCCTTGTTACAATAGATGCAATCGGAACAGTCCAGTCTGTCATAGATACACTCAATGAAAAAGAGGCTGATTATCTTCTTACAGTAAAGAAAGGAAATCCATTGACATATCAGGAAACAAAAGAAATGTTCGCGGAACTGAGAAAGGAAAATGAACGGATAACTGCGCATCCCGGTCAGACCGTGACATATGAAAAACAGATGGATTCTTATGATGTTTTTAAAACCATCGAAAAGAACCGGAGCCGGATGGAATACAGGACAATGCAGATCTGTCATAACACGGATCTGATCACCC
>JAIIAN010000141.1 GCA_022717655.1 Bacillota bacterium
CAAGCCGGAAAAAGAGGATAATTGTTCAAAGGTTTCCATGAAAGTGACAATAATATTACTGACAATGATAATCGTAATAAAAATATCAAATGCACGGCTGATTTTATTGCTTTTATCTCCAATCTGAATAATGTTAAATATCTTTTCTCTCATAATAATAAAAAAGCCTTTCTTTTGTGAGAATTTTCAAATAAGAAATCAATCTCTATTATGGTTAGTAGTCTATCATATTCACAGAAAAATCTCAAAAAAATGTTCGATAAAACCTGTTTTTAACACAGAAATGCCAATATCTGTTATAATGAAACTAACATGAAAGAAGCATTAATATTAATTGTGATGCTGTTTCAGGTCGCAGAAACTTTGTTGAAAGATGAAAACGAAGTAGTTTTTCGTGTTGGCTATGGCTGCGGAAAGGAGAGTCCATGAGATTAAAAAACGTATTAATTATTGTAACAGATATTGATAAATCCAAACGCTTTTACCATGACCTTTTTGGTCTGGAAGTTGTTCTGGATAACAACGAGACCGTAATCTTAACAGAAGGACTTGTATTACAGCAGAAAAAAATCTGGCAGGATTTTTTGAAAAAAGAAGTGAAACAAAAAAATCATGCCAGTGAGTTGTATTTCGAGGAACGTGAGATAGAAAAGTTTGTAGAAAAACTAGAGCAGTTGTATCCGGAAGTAGAATATGTTAACAAGCTGATGGAGAATGATTTTGGGAAAAAGATTGTTCGATTCTATGATTTGGATGGAAATCTAATTGAAGTGGGAACTCCGATGTAAACGGAAGAATAGAAAGAAGAAATGTAAATGAAGAATAGAGATATAAACACAACACTTTCACTGGAATCTTACCTTGGAAAGTTTATAAAGGTGAAAATCGACCGTCCCCTTGCTTCAAGACATCCAGAGCACGGATTTGTATATTGCTTAAACTATGGTTTCATTCCAGATACCGTATCTGGAGATGGAGAGGAAATCGATGCTTATGTTGTCGGGGAATTTGAAGCTGTGGAAGCTTATGAGGGATATGTCGTGGCAGTGATTAAACGAAAAAATGACGTGGAAGATAAGCTGGTTGTCTGTAAGGAAAAAGGCAAATACAGCAAAGAGCAGATTGCAGCACTGGTGGAATTTCAGGAACGTTTTTTTGAAACGGAAATTCAAATGCTGCAGAATTAAAAATAAGATTTTTAAATTTGTTGTACCAACAACATAATTTTGCCTCCATTTGTTTTACTATGTGCTTGTAAACAAGACAGAGATAAAACAAACGGAGGTATTTTTCTATGGTTCGTAAAATTATTGAAATAAATGAAGAAAAATGTAATGGATGTGGGGCATGTGCATCAGCCTGTCATGAGGGGGCAATTGAGATGATTGACGGAAAGGCGAAGCTGACCAGAGATGATTACTGCGATGGGTTTGGAGACTGTCTGCCAAATTGTCCAACCGGAGCAATTACATTTGTAGAAAGAGAAGCAGCCGCTTATGACGAGACAGCAGTAAAAGAAAATATGAAAAGAAAAGCGCAGGAAAGTAAAGACAAGGAAGAAAAACCAGAAAAACCGGCAGTTTCCGGATGTCCAGGACATGCCCTGCATCAATTTAACAGAGAAGAAAGTGTAAAAAAAGAAGAAACTGTCAAAGAAATTCAGCAGTCTCAGCTTGGTCAGTGGCCATGTCAGATTAAATTGGTGCCGGTCAATGCGCCTTATTTTGATGGAGCAAAACTTTTAATTGCGGCAGATTGTACGGCTTATGCTTATGCGAATTTTCATCAGGAATTTATGAAAGGAAAAATTACATTGATTGGCTGTCCAAAACTGGATTCCGTAGAGTATAGTGAGAAACTGACCCGGATTATTGCTGAAAATAACATTAAAAGTGTGACGGTGCTTCGTATGGAAGTTCCTTGCTGCGGAGGCCTGGAACGGGCAGCGGTGGCAGCCTTAAAAAACAGTGAAAAATTCATTCCATGGCAGGTTGTGACGATTACAATTGACGGAAAAATTAAAGAAGATTAAACAAAAACCGGCAGGAGCGAAAAATTCGTTCCTGCCGATTTTAAAGGTGCGCATTGCTTAATCCGGTTAAATTACAATTCCATATTTATGAATCCGGTACTGTAGACTTTGGCGTCTTAATCCAAGTGCGTCTGCAGTTTTTGTGATGTTGTATCCAAAGTGTTCTAATGCCTGTAGAATCAGCTTATGCTCATAATCGTCCATCAAATTTTGTAAAGAAGTATCCTGAAAGTCAATGGAAGAATGATTTGAGTCAGGTTTTTCTTTGGGCGATTGTTTTAACAGGTAAGATGGCAGATGCTCCGGTAAAATTAGCGGTCCGTCTACGACATTCTGTGCATAGTCAAGCACATGGAATAATTCACGCACATTTCCGGGCCAGTCATAAGCATGGAAAATATCCATGACTTCAGAACTGATTTCGCTTAAACCATGTACATATTGAAAAGCGGTAGAAGAAAGATGGTAGTTCGTTAATTCTTCTAAATCTTCTTTATGTTTTCTAAGCGGAGGAAGTTCAATCATAACAGTAGAAAGACGGTAGAAAAGGTCTTTTCTGAGTTCATTGTCTTTGATACACTGAAATGGGTCTTTATTGCAGGAAGAAATAATCCGTACATTCATTTTGATATCTTTTTGTCCACCAACACGACGGAAAGAGCGCTCCTGAAGAGAACGCAGAATTTTTGACTGCATGGCAAGGCTCATAGAATTCATTTCATCTAAAAACAGAGTTCCGCCTTCTGCTTCTTCAAAATAGCCGGTGCGGTTTTCACTTCCGGTAAAACTTCCTTTTTGAGTTCCAAATAAAAGACTTTCAATTAAAGATTCCGGGATTGCAGCGCAGTTTAAGGCAACGAATTTTTTGTCCTTTCGGGAGCTGCATCTGTGAATACTCTGGGCAAATACTTCTTTTCCGGTTCCGGTTTCACCGACCAATAGAACAGAACTTTCCTGAGGCGCAATTTTTTGAGCAATGAGGATTGCTCTTTGAAGAGCTTCGCCATGTCCGACTACATGTTCAAAGGTATATCCGGAAAAGCGGGTAGGAGAGGAATCCGGCTGAAAGGACTGAAGTGCTTTTTCAATTTTCTGCATTTTTTCTTTGTAGGTTTTTACAATTTCGGAAGTTTGTTCAAAGGTTACTGCTCCGATAATCTGATTCCCATGTTTAATCGGATGAGAAGTATTGGCAGAAGAAACCAGAACCCCATCTGTCGTACGAAAATGGTCCACACGATTTACAACCGGAGCACGATTCCTGAGAGCGGTAAGAGTGGTGCTGATGTCTTCATCGATCGCAAACAAGTCAAGCAGATGGCGACCATTTACATCAAGACTTGGTGGAATCTGTGAGATTTTACGGCTGGCACGGTTGAAAAAGAGCGCATGTCCGCTCTGGTCATAAATCTGTACACCGTCATTTACCAAATCTAAGGCATTTCTAAATAAATCTTCTGTGTAATCTTGACGAAGCAGGAGGTAATAGAAGGTTTTATCGGGTGCATTTAAACGTTTAAAATAAAACTGATCTTCATCCCAGATAAAACTTCCTTCTGTTTCTGAGGCGGAAATCGGAAAAACGGAAGTAATATGCCGTTTTTCATGAACCCAGTTTTTAAAGAGCAGATTGTAGGTTTCTTTCGTAGTGTCAGTTCCAAAATCTGCCTGAGTAATTTGAAGTTCGCAGTCTGTAAGAAAAAGAATATCAAAAAAAAGTTTCATAATAAGCCTCCGTTCTGAATGAATTTATAAAAAATATAGCAGGAAACAGGAAAAAAACAAGAAGAAGATGCATAATAAATTGGCAGAGTGCAAAATAATTATGCACTTATGAGAGCGAAAACATGAAATGATAAAGAAAAAAAGGAAACATTACGACGAAATTTGGGATGAAACGGAAATTCTGAGTTGAATTTTAGGGGAAAATAAAAAAAATAAAGAAAAAATTGGAGAAATCTGAAAAGTTGGCACGGAATTTGCTTATATATTAGAGTAACAAATAAAAAAAGAAGGGAGAGAGTCGATAAAAATTTTTGAAATCTTTGTCTTGACCAGACATGGTTTCCTGAATTTTATATTGGCCAAAAAAAGCATGGAAGAAAATGCAAAAAACAAAAAACCTATAAGATGGAATGTCTTTATCCCATGTTTTCTGGTGATTGGCGGGGCAGCTATCTTAGGAATTGTAAACAATGAATGGCTGACAGCGGTAACGAATGAGATTTTCTCATGGTCACTTGGTTCTTTTGGATGGCTGTACCAGATTATTGCAATGCTGACATTAATTCTTGTAGCACTGCTGACATTTACTAAGATTGGAAATATCCGTTTTGGCGGAAAGGACGCAAAATCAAAGTATTCCTTTGGGTCATGGTTTGCAATGACTTTAACAGGCGGAATTGCAACCGGATTGATTACTTATGGTGTGAATGAAGTTCTGATTTACTATGGAAACATTTATGGAGAGCTGGACGGTTACGGAATTGCACCGCTTAGCGATGAAGCTGCTTATTTTTCAATGGGAAGATGCTTCTATAACTGGACATTTATTCCTTATGCGATGTATGCTTTATCCGGTGTAATTATTGCTTATATGTATTTTAACAGAAAAACAGAATTATCGGTTGCGGCATCTTTAACTCCTCTGTTTGGAGATAAAGTAATGAATGGTTTTTGGAAAGCTCTGATTGATGTGTTATCTGTTCTTGCAATTGCACTTGGTCTTGCATCTTCTCTTGGTGCAGGTCTTGCCTTAATCGGAACAGGTCTTTCTTCTGCTTACGGAATTGCACAGGGACCGATTGTATGGATTGCACTGACTGTTATTATCACAATTACATTTACGGTTGCATCGGTAACCAGAATTGATAAAGGAATTAAATGGCTGGCAGGTCTTACTTCTAAGATTTTCTATGTACTTTTGATTGTATTATTTGTATTAGGTCCGACACTGTATATTTTAAATATGGCAAACGTAGGACTTGGTTACTGGTTGGATCGTTTCTGGATGTGGGGATTTGACCCATATACAGTGGGTGGAGAAGCACTGGTAACATGGTGGACTATGTACGACTGGGCAATCTGGATTGCCTATGCACCGTTGATGGGTATTTTCTTTGCAATTATTGCCTATGGAAGAACCATTCGTCAGTTTTTAGTGATTAACTGGATTTTACCATCCACATTTGGTTTTGTATGGTTTTCCGTATGGGGTGGAACTGCTTTAAAATGGCAGATTAGCGGAAAAGCAGATATTATTGCAACCATTCAGGAGCAAGGCGCAGTTGCAGGTATCTGGGAATTTTTAAAACATGTTCCACTTGGAAGTATTATTATTCCGGTTATTATCATTGCATTGATTGCGGCATTCTCAACAACTGCCGATACCATGTCGACAACAATCGCAGCTTTATGTACAAAAGGTGCACGTCATGATGAGGAGCCGGCAATCTGGCAGAAAATCGTATGGGGTGTTTCTATCGGTGTGATCGCATGTGTTATGGTTGCTTTTGGCGGTGGCGCACAGGGTGTTGACGGTGTAAAATATCTGGCTGCCTGCGGTGGATTTGTTGTATTAATTATCTTCATTTTCCAGGTCGCATCTGCAATTAAATTATTTTTCTTCGATAAAGAAACGAAAAAAGATATTGAAGAAGGAAGCAAATATAGAGATTAAAACGAAAATAAGAAAAATTTCAGAAAGAACAGGAAAACCAGGAGGCATAAAGTGAAATCTAGCAAGGAAATAAAAAAAGTTATCTTAGGTGATTTTCTTCATTTAGAAGAATTTGTAGCAATCGCCCGATACCATGCAGAGGTTGCTTTTTCACAGGAATATATCGAGAGAGTGTCAAAAAGCAGAGCTCTGGTAGAAAAATGGGTGGATGAAGAAAAAGTAATGTATGGTGTGACCACTGGTTTTGGTGCATTATGTACAGAAGCAATTGGAAAAGAAGATACCGAACAGCTTCAGGAAAATATTATCCTGACGCATGCAGTTTCTGTCGGAGATCCGCTTAGTGAAGAGGGAGTAAGAGGAATCATGCTTATGGTTCTTCAAAACCTTGGACAGGGTTACTCAGGTGTCCGCATGACAGTGTTAGAAGCATATAAAGAATTCTTAAATCGTGGTATCACTCCGAGAGTTCCGGCAGATGGAAGTGTAGGATATCTTTCCTTAGAAGGACATTGTGCACTGGTGATGATGGGAATGGGAGAAGCCTGGTATCAGGGAGAACTCTTAAGCGGGGCAGAAGCACTGAAAAGAGCAGGGTTAGAACCAGTCAGACTCAGTTCCAAAGAAGGACTGGCACTGGTATCTGGAACTACTTCTCCAACTGCACTTGGAGCACTTGCATTATATGATTTACTTCAGGCTGCAAAGACAGCAGATGTGATTGGTGCATTAAGTGTAGAAACCTTAAAAGGTGTAATGAATGCATTTGATGAAAGAGTGATGAGAATCCGTCCTCACAGTGAGCAGGGAAGAGTTGCCGAAAATGTGAGAACCATTTTAAAAGACTCTGGAGTCATTGAAAAATATAAAGGCAGTAAAGTACAGGATGCCTTATCTCTGCGTTGTATTCCACAGCTTCACGGAGCTTCGAGAAAAACTCTTGAAGATGCAAAACGTACGATTGAGACAGGCAGGTCTTTTAAATGAGATGAGAGTGCTGGCTTCACCGGCAACCATCGATAATACACCAACTTGTGGAAATCAGGAAGATTATGTTGCAATGGGATTTTTTGCCTGCAAAAAAGCGGGACAGATTGCAAAGAAATTAGAGTACATTCTTGCAATGGTACTGCTCAGAAGTCTGTTTCGGAAAAGAGAATTTTCAAAACAGGCAGAAGTAAAAATGAAAAAACGATAAAAAGCATAGAATACCCGAAAAAAGAATCCTGTCCTCCCAGGGTTCTTTTTTTTCTGCAAAGGGTATGATAAAATAGAGAAAAAATAAGTGTTTTTGGAATCTTCTCACAAAATCGAGCACAGAAAGATTCCGAGGGTATAGAAATGAGACAGGAGGAAAATGACGTGAAAGAAGTATTAAAAGTTAAGGTAGAAAAACCGCAGTATGTGACAGTTACAGGGATTACTTATGCACAGGTAGATTCCTGGTATGGACACTGCAGAAGAGATTTAAAACTGGATTTGATTTATCCAGAGGATTTTAGTGGAAAAACATATCCTTGCGTGGTATGGATTTGTGGCGGGGCATGGCTTCGGATGGATAAGTCTGCACATTTATCTTATCTTAGCAAGCTGGCACAAAGCGGTTTTGTGGTGGCAAGTGTAGAATACCGCACTTCTAATGAGGGAGAATATCCAACTCAGATTCAGGATGTAAAATCTGCAATTCGGTATTTAAGAGCGCATGCAGACCGGTATCGGATTGATGCTGACCACATTGGAGTGACTGGAGAATCCGCAGGTGGTTACCTGACTTGTATGGCAGGACTGGATGAAGATGAGTCATTAGATGTTGGAGATTATCTGGAAGAGTCAAGCAAGGTGCAGGCTGCCTGCCCATGGTATCCGCCGACAGATACTTCTAAATTTCCATATCAAAATGCGGAACAGTGTGCGGCTTCACCGGAATCTCTGTTGTTAGGTTTTAATGTTATGAGAAATCCAAAAAAAGGATACGAAAACTCACCAGTCTCAAAGGTAACAAAAGATGCACCACCATTTTTAATCATTCATGGGACGAATGACCATACGGTGCCATTTTCACAAAGTGAAAGTCTCTATGAAGCATTAGAGTCAAATGGCTGTGATGTGACACTTTTGGTACTTGAAGGGGCTGACCATGCGGACCTGCAGTTCTTTCAGGATGAAATATGGGAGCGGATGATTTTATTTTTTAAGAAAAAACTTTCCAGTAAATGAAATGGAGTAATTAA
>JAIIAN010000580.1 GCA_022717655.1 Bacillota bacterium
CCGAACAGACCGATTTTACCACCTTTTGCATAAGGTGCTAACAAGTCAATTACTTTAATACCTGTTTCAAGGATTTCCACGACTGGACTTTGTTCTTCAAAACTTGGCGGGTCTCTGTGAATGACCCAATGTTCTGCATTGTCTAATTGTTCTCCGTTATCAATGGTTTCTCCCAAAACGTTAAAAAGACGACCTAATGTTTCTTTTCCTACAGGGACAGAAATACCAGCACCTGTTGCTGTTACTTCCATGTCTTTATAAAGACCGTCACTGGAAGCCAACATAATACAACGTACAGTATTATTACCGATATGCTGTGCTACTTCCATAACCAGTTTTTTTCCGTTATTCTCAACAGTAAGGGCATCTTTAATCGCAGGAAGTGCGTTCTGTGGAAATTCCACATCGACGACTGGTCCCATGATTTGTACAATTTTTCCTTTTTCCACGAGGAATCCTCCTTTCTGTATTTTTAATGTTTATTTTTCTGTGCTTTTGCACCGCCGATTACCTCAGTAATTTCCTGAGTAATTGCGGCCTGACGCACACGGTTATATTGAATCGATAAATCTTTGAGCATGTCCTTTGCACTGCTGGTTGCCGCATCCATTGCCATCATTCGGGAATTATGCTCACTGGCATAAGACTCAACTAAGCATCCATAAGTAAAACCATGCAGATAGTTCGGCACCATGCTGTTTAAAATTTCTTCTGCAGAAGGAACCATTTCAATTTCCTCCTGATGGATGTCTACCATTACCTGAGCCGGTGTATGGAAATCTGCTTTTTTCAAAGGAAGAAGCTGGCTCATTTCTGCTTCCATGCTGACGGCATTCACCATTCGTGTATAAATAATATACACTTCATCCAATTCTCCCTTTAAATAACGCTCAATCATTTCCTCGGAAATCACTCTCGCTCTATGCATCGTCGGTTTCTGGACTGTAAAACGGAAATTCATATCCACATCCATTTTTTTCTTGGCAAAATACTGACGCCCCACCTCTCCAAGTACAAACAACTGTGGATGGGCTTCCTTTTCCATGCATTCCTCAGCGATTTTAAACACATTATGATTGTACGCTCCCGCAAGACCTTTATCTGCGGAGACTACAATATATCCTGTTTTTCTATCTTCTTTCGGAATATCAGAACGCTCGTCAAAATATTTATGTTCCATTTCCGGCATGTGACGCAGCACACGTCCGATTGCCGACTGAATTCCATAGAAATACGGCTCTGTATCTGATAATAC
>JAIIAN010000581.1 GCA_022717655.1 Bacillota bacterium
TCTCTTTTATGAATGGGAATTCTGCATACCATTTGCCGTTTCGTAATTTAATGATACAGTCTTGATTAGAAACAGTTGCTGTGGTATGTCCGCCTTTTTTCTTATAACCAGGAAGTTTTGGCTTCCCGGTAAAGGCGGAGGGATCTTTTTCGTAGGCACGACAGGAGGCATAAAAGGTCTTCATATCTCGAACTGCCTGTTTTAAAACATATTGTGCGGTCTGACGTGGAAGCCCCTTTGCATAATAATCTGGATTTTTTGTATATTTCATGACAGAATCCAAAAAGGAATAGCCAAGAAAATGGTTTTCCTTTGTCGGAACAGAGACAGGACGTTTCATTTGTGAGATGGTATCAAGAATTTCCTTCATGACTTCCTGTTCGTTAGCTGACCAATTTGTAGCAGGTTTGGAGACCGCCGTTAATACCTGACGCTGACGAAAACGAATTGCATTGCTTAAATGATTTGCAAGACGTGTTACCGTTTCCGCATAGTTAAATAAGGGATGATTTTGAGTGATACAAACAGTTATTGTTCTCATATATCCCATATCGGTTGCCTCCTTTCCTTTTGAATAAAAATACATTGTAACTACTTAATATTACATGATATAATTATATCATATTATGCGATCAGTTGCAACGAGAAATAAGAACATATGTTTTTGAAACAGGATGGTTATTATGTGAACAGGCATAGCTGCTTTTTATTGCGCTACCATTTAGTCTTAGTCACAAAATATCGGCATCTCGTGATTCGCGGACAATTAGAAACTGCCCTTGGAAATTATACGGAAACCTATTTTAAGGATCGTAATCTTACGATTCAGGCATTTGAATGCATGCCAGATCATATTCATATTTTGTTTGATGCAAAACCAAATTTAAATCTTGCAGAATTTGTAAATGCATTTAAATCTGCATCTTCTCGAAACATTAGAAAACAGTTTTCTGAGGAACTGAAACCTTATTACTGGAAACCCTATTTTTGGAGTTTGAGTTATTTTATCGGGACTGTCAGTGACCGAACAAGTACTGCGGTAAAGGAATATATTAAGAATCAAAAAAATGAATGATCTAAAATTTTAAAATCATTACGCATTTACCCACGTCTGATCCAGTTGGTCAGGCGTGGTACTCTGCGATTTTGATAGAAATAGGCAGGCAAATAAAGAAAAGAATGTGCCTTGGCACATTCTCGCGCCGAGGCGCGGTTGCTTCGGCAACCATCTACTCCTGCGCCGAGTGCGCTTCT
>JAIIAN010000582.1 GCA_022717655.1 Bacillota bacterium
ACCAAAAAACGATGCATAATTTGTTATCAGGTCGATATCATAGCCTTTTTGGCGATATTCAGAGAGGAGCCACTTATAATCTGACTCGTGTTTTTTAAAAAACCGAGAACTGTAAACATCCATGATTACAACGTTAATAAATAAAAGCACAAGAAACAATAACGTTATATTTGCCAGGCATAAAGATGACATGCTTTTAGGGTCCTGTAGCAATCAATAAGAACAATAGAAGCATCAAAAAGACAACAAAAAGTGTCATCCTGTAAAACATTTTTATCCATGAGAAATCGTATATCGATGATACTAATGCCTCTGCCTCCGGAGGGAGATTTTTTTTGCTATTTTGCTTTGTGGCTTTTCCAGCCAAAATCCTTTTCATAAGGAACACACGATGCGCAAATCCGGGAAGACCAAGTTGTTCATAAAAAAGATAATCGTTTACATCTAAATATTGCTTATCACTCAAAATATGAAATGATTTTGATAGCTCCAGGGAATATTTACGATAAAAATAAAAATAAAAACACAAAGAAGCAAACAGTCCTAAAAAAACCAATAAAAGCAATATTAAACGCAAATCTCCATACATTTATTCGTCCCCAGAAAAAATCAAGTTACTAATCCCTTCACCCAATTCAGCCCCTCCTTTAGTACCCATCCAGGCTCCCGCAGAAGTAGCGCCTAGTCCTACAACAATTCCACACACAAGGGCACCAGTACCCATCGTAGGTATTCCCATTGCACCGCAAAGAGCGCCAGTACCTAAAGACGCAGCCCAGGCTCCTCCCGCAGCACCAAGCGTACCTCCACCAAACTTACTATATTCAGTAACAGCAACTTTTCCACATTCATCTTCACGATCGACAGTACAGGCTTTATAAACATCATTAGAAGTATTCAAAAAAGAGAAACCTAGTGAGATCCAGCCCCCTGCTTTCATAATACTAGCCGCGCGAGAAGAGCGTACAATATAATCTGAATATCCAGGGATCGCGCCGACACCAACCGTACTCCATTCATGGACGATAGAGCGGCTTGATAAGTTCAATGCTTTTTTAATATTTTCGTAGGTTTGAATCTTAAGTGTTAGCTTGCTTAGGTTATTTAATAAAGGTTTTAGCTGAGAGAATAACACCCTTCTTTCCATATAAAACTGCTGACCAATTAAAGAACCTTGGGATATAAACTGATTCTGATAAGTCCTCTCAATTTTAATGAGTATATTTTCAATTTGCCTGAAATATTTCTC
>JAIIAN010000142.1 GCA_022717655.1 Bacillota bacterium
AGCATATCCATCTGGAATTCTTTTACTTTCTTTAATTCCACATCCAGCATGACTTTATGTGTTGCCACCCATAAGGTAATGACCTGTTCATGGTTGGAAAGCGGTCTGCAAAGTGGCTGTTTTAATAATTCCATCAGACATTTTCCATAAGCTAACTGCTCTTTTGTCGCATCATCAAGGTCTGATGCAAACTGGGTAAAGACTTCCATCTCACGATACTGAGCCAGATCAATACGAAGGCTTCCGCTTGCTTTTTTCATGGCTTTTGTCTGCGCAGCACCACCAACTCGTGATACGGAAACACCAACATTTACTGCCGGACGATTACCTGCAAAGAACAAATCACTTTCCAGGAAAATCTGTCCATCTGTAATAGAAATAACATTTGTTGGAATATATGCAGAAACATCTCCTGCCTGAGTCTCAATAATTGGAAGTGCAGTAATGGAACCTCCACCTGCTTCCGGGCTTAAACGACTTGAACGTTCCAAAAGTCTTGAGTGTAAGTAGAATACGTCACCAGGATAAGCTTCTCGTCCAGGGGAACGTTCCAGCAACAGAGAAAGTGCACGATATGCAACCGCATGTTTGGATAAATCATCATATACGATTAATACATCTTTTCCCTGATACATAAAATACTCTGCCAAAGCAGTTCCGGAATAAGGAACAATATACTGCAGCGGAGCACAGTCACTGGCTGTTGCTGCAAATACAGTTGTGTAATCCATTGCACCATATTTTTCCAATGTTCCGGTTAATTTTGCAATCGTAGAAGCTTTCTGACCGATTGCTACATAAATACAAATAACATCTTTGCCTTTCTGATTCAAAATAGTATCAATTGCAATAGACGTTTTACCGGTCTGTCTGTCACCGATAATTAATTCTCTTTGTCCTCGACCGATTGGCAGCATGGAGTCAATAGCAAGAATTCCTGTTTCCATCGGTACGGTAACGGATTTACGGTCAATAATACCTGGTGCTTCATTTTCAATTGGACGGTAATCTTTCGCTTCGATACTACCTTTTCCATCAATTGGAGCACCCAGAGCATCTACCACTCTTCCGATATAGCCTTCGCCAACCGGAATACCTGCTCTTTTCTTTGTACGTGCTACTTTAGTGCCCTCTTTGATTCCTGTGTCTTTACCAAAGATAATAACACCAATCTCGTTTCTTTTGATATCCTGCACCATACCTTTGACGCCATTTTCAAAAGTCACGATTTCACCATACATTGCGTGGTCTATCCCGTAAACAGTTGCAATTCCGTCACCAACCCAGATTACATTTCCTACTTCACGGACGCCAGTTGCCATGTCGAAATTTTCTATTTCTTCTTTCAGAATGGAAATTATTTCTTCTGAATTGATTGAACTCAAACCGTTCACCTCCAGGTTAATTTTTGTTGTAATGCATTGATTTTGCCTTTTAAGCTGTAATCAATTTCTTCATCTTCTATCCGAATACAAAATCCTCCAATTAAAGATTTGTCTTCGATTTGTTTTATCTGCACATCTTTCGTGTGGTACTTTTTACATAGGAAGTTTTTCATTCTATCTAACTGCTCTTTTTTCGGAGCTACCACATAAAATAATTCTGCATTTAAGATATTATGTCGTTTATTGTAATACTCCTGATATTCTTTAAAAATCTCCTGTGCAAGGGATGCCTTGTGATAACGGCACAACACCTTCATGAAATTACATATTTCTTTTGGAAAAATCTTATCAATCACATTTTCCTTTTCTTTTAAAGAAACAACGGGACTAGAAAGTACCTCTGATACTTCAGGGGCTGCTTTCAGTATTGCGTTTGCAGACGCTGTCACTTCCGGTGCTATATTTAATTCATATAACACTTTTGCATAATTAGTTTCTGTCATCTGTATCACCTGTTTCTGCTAAGAACTGGTCATATAACATACTGTTGCCCTCTTTGCTGCTTCCCTGACTAAGCAGTTTCTTTGCAGCTTCCAAAGCCAAATCTGCAATCTCACTCTTTGCACCTGACATTGCATTTTGTTTCTCCTGTTCAGCAGTATTTCTTGCATTTTCAAGAATTCTTGAAGCCTTTTCATTTGCTTCTTTTAAAGTACGTTCGCTAAGTGCTTTCGCATCACTTCTTGCATCGGCAATAATCTGAACAGATTCTTCTTTTGCACCACTTAAAGCAGTTTCATACTGTGTTTTCATTTCCTGTGCCTGATTTTGAACTGTTTCTGCGTCTTTAAACTGCTGTGCAATAAGATTTTTTCTTTTTTCCATAATTCCTGTGATAGGTCCAATCAGGAATTTTTTCATTAAGAGATAAAGAATAATCAGGTTAATAATGGTCCAGAGAAGGTCCCAGCCTAACTTCAGCACCTGTCTTCACCTGCCTTCCTTATTTTACGAATAAGATTAACAAACCAATTACGAAACCGTAAATAGCAGTTGCCTCTGCAAGGGCACAACCTAATAACAATGCTTTACTGATTTTTGACTCTGCTTCCGGCTGACGTGCAATAGCTTCTACTGCTTTAGAAGTTGCAAGACCAATACCAACACCTGCTCCTAAACCTGTTAAAACTGCGATACCCGCACCAATTGCTGTTAACATATTTCATTTCTCCTTTTCGTTTCTTATTTTTTTGATTACTCTTCATTAATTCTTCATTAACTACTCTTCAATTTGCTCTTTAATAAAGAGCGATGTTAAAAATACAAATACATATGCCTGAATCAGCCCATCGAAAATATCAAAATAGAGACTGAACGGCACCGGTATTGCAACCGGAATAATCATTTTAATTAATTCCATTACGACAAAAGCACCGATAACGTTACCAAAAAGTCGCATACAAAGGGATACGGGACGAATTGCAATTTCCATAATATTAATCGGAGTAACAATTGCCATCGGTTCCGCAAAACTATGTACAAAACCTTTTAGTCCTTTTTGCCGAAATCCGGAATATTCTATCAGGCAAATACTCATAATTGCCAGACCTGCTGTTACATTTAAGTCTTTTGTTGGCGGTTTAAATCCAAGAAGTCCAATTAAGTTTGCCACGCCTATATAGATGGCCACCGTAATCAAATACGGTACATATCTCTTGCCTCTCTCTCCTAAGATATCTGTGAAGAAATCTTGTAAGAAACCAATTCCAGCTTCCAATGCCAGCTGTTTTTTTCCTGGATTTTCCACTTTCAGGTTTCTGACTAATAGAATAGAGATAATGGTAAGTGCCGCCATAATAATCCAGGTGACAACGGTAGACTCTCCTACTGGTATACCACCAAAAACTGGAATGGTAAAAACGGTTTCGCAGTTAAGCTCTTCCGTAATCATTTCCGCTATATCCGTAGGACATCCTCCCTTTCTCTAAAATTTTGTTGTCTAAAACTCCTTTCTTCATACTCTAATTCGTGTCTAAATTTACTCCCAAAAAATGGTTTTGTCAATCTTTTGACAACTTCTCTGTTTTCTCCAATTTTCGTCTGTTTTTCGGTAATTTTTTTTGTTTCTTTTCCATTTTAGCCGGTGATTTTCGTTGCTTTTTGTGTACCTATCGGTATATAACCAAATTGCTTCCTGTATTTTGTACGTTTTTCTTGTTTTTTTGGTATTATTTTTAGTACTTTCGCTTATTTTTTGGTTTTACCAATTACAAAAAAATGCCCCCTTACACAAAAAAAGGCTTGTTTTTTGTGTAATCTTACATATAATTTTTCTTTTTTCTCTTTCGTTTTTTTCTGATATTGCGTGTTTTTTATTGGAATTTGTGGTAAAATAGAAGCAATCTCTCTTTATTTGATACTACGATTATTAGAGATGAGCAAAACACATTGATTCTATAAAAAAGGATGTGATGAAAAAATGGAACAGCTTATCATTATTGGCGCAGGCCCTGCCGGAGTTTCAGCAGCCCTTTATGCCATTCGTCTTGGCGTAACACCACTGGTCATTCATAACGGAATTGGTGCTTTAAAAAAGGCTTCCATAATCGAAAATTATTACGGACTTCCTGCTCCCATTTCCGGTGAAAAATTATACGAAACCGGTCTTTCTCAGCTTAAGGCACTTAATATTCCTGTTGCAGAAGAAGAACTTCTTTCGATTGCTTATGATAACGGTGTTTATCAAGTGCAGACTTCTTTTCATTCCTATGAAAGCCAGGCAATCATCCTTGCTACCGGTGCAAAACGAAATCCGATTACTTTAAAGGAAGCCAAAAAATACGAAGGAAATGGAATCAGTTATTGTGCAGTATGTGACGGTTTCTTCTTCCGAAATAAAAATGTTGGAATTCTTGGAAATGGAGACTATGCACTTCACGAGGCAAAAGTTCTCGAACCTCTTGCAAAAGCCGTGACTATCTTTACCAACGGACTGACTGAAACTTTTGATTCCTCTGTACTTGGAAACATTCAGGTCAATCATAAAAAACTGCTTTCAGTTGGAGGCGAAAATTCCTTAGAATGGATTACTTTTGAAGACGGCTCAAAGCTTAACATTGATGGATTGTTTGTTGCTCTTGGAAGTGCCGGAAGTACCGACATTGCCAAAAAATTAGGATTGATTTTAAAAGACAATCATATTATGATTGAGACAGATACTTCCACAATGCTTCCTGGCTTCTTTGCCGCCGGAGACTGCACCGGAGGTATGATGCAAATTGCAAAAGCCGTGTACGAAGGCGCACAGGCTGGTACAAAGGCAGTAAAATTTATTAAAAATACCAAATAACTTTCTTATTCTTACTAACTTTATAAAGGAGACGTAAATCATGGAAATTACATTAACCAATGAAAATTTTGAAGAAGAAGTTTTAAACTCTGATGTTCCTGTTTTAGTTGATTTTTGGGCTGTATGGTGCATGCCTTGCAAAATGCTTGCTCCGATTGTCGAAGAACTGGCAAATGAAGCAAACGGTGCTTACAAAGTCGGAAAAGTTAACGTAGATGAAGCACCGGAACTCGCAGCACGCTATCGAATTGCAGGAATTCCAGCTATCGTTGTTTTCAAAGATGGAGAAGTTTACAAAAAATCCATTGGCGTTGTTCCAAAAGCTGACTTAGAAGAATTATTGAAATAATCAAACAGGGAAAGTAAGTAGCCGAAATTCCTCTTACTTTCCCCATTTTTTTATCAACCTGATACCAGCAAATTTCCATCTCTGCTTATTATTTTTTACAATTGAAACAGAAAACTTACTTGATTCGGTTAAATCAGATTTTATTTTCTTGTCTCAGATATTCTAAAAATCCTTCACATCCCTCAATTACATCATTGTACGTTGCATCAAAATCACCGGTATACCATGGATCTGCTATATCTCTCCCCGAACCTGCGAAAGAAAGAAACTTGTACACTTTTCCCTCTGGGTCTCCCTTTAATATCCGGTTCAAATTTCGTATATTTGCAGTATCCATTCCGATGATATAGTCAAATTTATCATAATCTGACAACGAAATCTGCTTTGCTCTATGAGGCACTAATGGAATTCCTGTTTCTCTTAATTTGTTTACTGTACCTCTGTGAGGAGGATTTCCAATCTCCTCTGTACTGGTTGCAGCACTGTCTATGACAAATCTGTCCGACAGACCTAACTCTTTTACCTTATAGGTAAATACACTCTCTGATAAAGTTGAACGACATATATTGCCGTGGCACACAAATAATATTTTTATCATGCCTTAAAAACTCCTTGAAAATACTGATTTTCCTTGATTTTACGCCACTTTCTACGATTTGCTGTGATAGATTGTTTTCTTCGTTTTCGTCGCATATCGTGGCATAAATTCGTATATCTTGTCATCCAAATTTAGTAAAAATCTTAGTAAAACAGCTTAATTTTCTCATTTTACTAAAGACTTTTTCCACTTAGGTTATCTTTTAGTTGTATCAATTTTCTTAATCTTTTAAGCCATCTTAGCATATTTGCCAAGTTCTTCCTTGGCATCCTCTGCTCCCAGATGCGTATATGTATTCAATGTTACCCCAATATCTGAATGTCCCATAAGATACTGAAGCGTTTTAGGATTCATCCCGCTTTTTGCCATATTGCTGCAGTAGGTATGCCTGCAAACATGTGGATGTGTCAAGTATAGGACAAAAAAAATTTTATTTTTTTCTGCCGAAGACTATCTGACGCTTCCATCAGGTAGTCCCAGCACCTTGATTATCTTCTGATAAGTCATTCTTGTCCTGCTCAAGTTATCTCTGTTCCGAAAAAATATCGTCAAAATTCCATTCGATTTCAATTTCATCCTGACTATGAACACGGATCACCTTGATAATCTCACGCAGCTTCTCTGTATCGAATTTCTGAATTCCCAAGAAATCTTTTAGTTTTATTTTATCAGAAAGTTCATTTTGTTCAAGAAGCTTTTGGCTATTCTCCGTATCTTCTATCTTTCGTTTTATTTCATCCAGCTGTACACTTATCTTTCCAGCTCTCTGCTTATACGAATCACGATCTATACGACCATCTTTGTAATCATCATAGAGTTTCATCTTTTCCGAGGTCAACTGTCGGCTCTGTTTTTGCAATTCTGCAGTATTAATCTCTTTGTATTCGCATTGCCTTTTGGAAGATATTTTCTTTTCTTTTTCCAACATTGACGCTGCATACTGATGGACAAGCCCAAGGATATTTTCCTCCAGCAGTTCCCGCTGGAGCACCAGGCTTCGACACACAGGATCTCCATTGGTTCGGGCATCTGAACATTTCAGCAAATGCTCTGTTTCTTTTAGCAAAGAATGCCCGCAGTTAGCACATAGCAACAATGCCGGCTGTTTTTTACGTCTTTCCAGAGTAAAATTGGTACGTGATTCCGCAACACTTCTCTTCTTTTTCGGATGCATTTCATTTGCTTTTTCAAACAATGCCCTGTCTATAATTGCCGTATGATGATTTTCCAGGCGAACCCATTCTGTTTCATCATTCAGAACTGCTTTATGACCGGTATGCATACTGCAACGTGTTTTTCCCCAGATTCTGGTTCCAATATAAATCTCATCCCGAACAATTGCCGCTACTGTCGTAGGGCTCCAGTGTTTCTTTTTGATCGTGTCAAACCTCTGGAACTGCACCTGATCCCCTCTTGATAATTTCTGCTCATCACAAGTGGCAATCGCCTGTCTGTTCAATTCCCTTGTAATATCCGCAAAACTTGTTCCTTCCGCTGCCATCCGAAAAATCATTTTCACGACTTTTGCAGCCTCCGGATCTACTTCCAGCCTTCCATCTTTTCCTTTTTTATAGCCATATCTGGCATTTACCGGAAGGCGTGTACCATTTCTCGTTCTTGTCTGCAATGCTGATGAAATTTTCTTGGACAAATCCAGGCTATACATATTGTATACCAGATTCTGCAATGCTACATTCATTCCACCAGTCATTCCGCTGCTTGCTGCACTGTCATAGCTGTCATTAATCGAAATAAATCGAATCTGTAGAAGTGGAAAAATATATTCAATATAAAATCCAACTTCCAAATAGTCTCTTCCAAATCTGGAAAAGTCTTTCACAACTACACAGCCGATTTCTCCGCTTTTCATGTCATCCTGCAGCTGTTGAAATCCCTGCCTTTTAAAATGAGTACCGCTGACACCGTCATCCACATATTCCAGAATATCCGACTCAGCTACACCCAGCTCATCAATTACAAATGATTTTAACAGAATTCTCTGAGAAGTTACACTGTCGCTCTCTTTTTTGGCTCTGCCATCTACATTGTCATCTTCTGCAGACAAACGGATGTAAACAGCTGTTTTTCTAAGATCTGTCATCTTGACTGCGCCTCCTTCTCTTTCTTTAGTTTCTGTAAATCTGCAAACTGAT
>JAIIAN010000583.1 GCA_022717655.1 Bacillota bacterium
ATACTAATATACTCATCGGGGGTTAGAAAAATCTTAGAATTTCCATAAGATTCTCCTAAAGTGTCATTGTCTGAACAAGAGCAGAATGTCCCTAAAATACATATTGAAAAAAATAAAAACAGATGTTTCATCTTATTTGAAAATTATTGTAAAAAAATAGTTGCTTAACCTCTTGCACTGTTAGATGTGCAAGAGGTTTTATATCATTTTATGTATTTCTGAAACTTACTCCACCAGAAGCTTCACCTCCTGGAGATCCACCAAGAACGAACTTCCAATTATATGGAGCACTTCCACCATTTGTCCACCACCAATATCGGTTGATGTCTCCATGTGAAGAACCTGTTCCATATGCATAAAATTCTGTACCATATGAAGAATTACCAGTTTTACAAACAAAAGTTACTTGCCAATAGCCTCTAGAATAGCCAACATTTAAGACGCTTGTAACTTTTGAACTTGCTGAAAATTCAGGATTTCTAGTTCCGCTTTCCCAGTTTCCATCCATGAAATACTCTGAAGCGAGCACGCTTCCTGCTCTTGTTGAATGTCCCCAAGAAGAGCTTCTACAATCCGAGAAAACAATTTTTCCCAACTGATGATGCGGATCAATTGTGTATGTACTAAAATTGTTCTTTGTAGTTAAGTACATTGTCACAACGTGTCCTTCTTCGACCTTTTCATGAATTTGCTTGTTAAGCGCATCTATGTCACGCAAGAATTCCTTTAAGTTTTGCTTTGATATACCTTCCTTTTGACGCTGTTCTTCCGTAATAGTTACTGTATATTGATTTGCCAAAGAGTCTATGGACATATATTGCTTTAGGGCCTCTAAATCCATCTCTTTAGTTCTTAAAGCTGAAGCGTGCTGGTAGTCATCGTCAGAAACTTGACAGCTTGCAAGAAGAAATATAATGAAAGCAAAACTATAACTCAATATATGTTTCATTTTGATTTATTTTTATGTTTTGAACCACTAGTGTCCGGATAAAAATCTCAGAAGAGGTAGCCCTCTATATATTGAGACTCCGGACTATTAATATTTAATTCTTTAGTTACTTTAAATATGGAAAGGATATCATCTTGCTTGAACAGAAGCGGACCAATAGACTTGGATATTGTGTGAAGTGTCTGTTGAATACTGAAGTGTTTCTTCGCTATGATGAGTAGCAGATAATCACAAACAGCAATCTACAACTGAAGATAAATGCATTCTCTGCTCCTACTTCTTCTACGATTTC
>JAIIAN010000584.1 GCA_022717655.1 Bacillota bacterium
ATGTCCGCGCTTTACGTTCCATCTGCAGGCGAGGGGAGTGACAGAGTTCCTGGTCGGGATGAATTCTGGTACGAGGAAGAGCTGCGGCAGAAAGCCCTCACTAGTGCAAAAGCGACAACTACCTTGAAAAACGCCGTTATTGGGTGATCTCCTTCCATGAAAATACGCAGGGGCACCAGTGCTATCCCAAATCGTAGATAAACTAAGAGGGCAAGAGTTTAGTAATTTTGATGCGTTTAGGACTGCCTTTTGGAAAGCTGTAGCTGAGGACTCAGCATTGCTTTCTCAATTTACAAGAGGTAACAAGGCTTTAATCAAAAAGGGATACGCACCTTTCACTATTCCGGAAGAGTAGGTTGGTGGTCGCAAAACATTTGAAATCCATCATAATGAGAGAATAGTAGATGGGGTGAGGTATTTGACATGG
Organism: Bacillota bacterium; assembly: GCA_022717655.1. GTDB lineage: Bacteria > Bacillota > Clostridia > Lachnospirales > Lachnospiraceae > Blautia. The sequence continues at coordinate 428 of JAIIAN010000584.1, forward strand.
ACAACTTGTCAGTAGCCATTCCGAGAAGGCATATTGATATTCATAGAGGAAAAAGTGAATGATAGCCTCATATAAACAGCTTAATGACTATACTGAAAACGAGTTTATCCAATTCGTAACCGACATTGTTGAAGCCAATTCAAATTCAGAGGAAGAACATCACGCTTTGGTATCAAAATTCGAAGAGCTGGTTCAACATCCAAGGGGCAACGGCCTTATTTATTATCCAGAAGACGGTGAGGACGATTCCCCTGAGGGAATTGTCCAAACTCAAAACATGGAGAAAATCTCAAGGGCTCCCGCTTTTTAAGGATAGTTAAGTATTGATACCAGAACTTAATGTAGTTGGTTGATTGGAAAATATAAGCAAACATTTCTGCTCACACACTATCAGGGATGTAAAGTTTGTTATGATGGATATTAATAGTATTAAAGAGAAATCAGAAAATCATACCAGAAGTGAATTTCAGAAAATATTGTGTGGATTTTGCGCGAGTTATAATTCAACGCCATCACCGGAGGGTGATGAACTGAAAAATTTATTTAGATAATGTTCTTGATATTATGACTGTATGAGTTGGAACAGGATAGGTCAGTGACTTTATATACTATCCGGATACACTTGATAATGACTTATCTGAAGATGCATTGAATGAAATAATTAAATGGACGAGCTTGCGAGGACTTCCTTTATTTAAGGGGGTGTTAAAATTTTGTGAATACAATAATGTCATCATATGCTATATAGCAGTATTAAATTAGACATTTAACATGATAGTAATACAAATTGGATTATTATTATGAACCGAAAA
>JAIIAN010000585.1 GCA_022717655.1 Bacillota bacterium
ATTAACGAACGCTCGGTTCCGGATTGGTCGGTGTCTGGGGTAGAATGCGAATCAGCCATAATCAACTCCTTGATAGTTGGTGAGGTTAGACGCTCCGGTTGTGTTCCCGCACTTCGGAGCGTTGCTAATACAGGAGGATTAGGTGGCCTCCTATGTGTGTCAGAGTAGGTGGATAGGTGGCCTCATGTCAATCATATCGCGCGAAAAAAAACCAAAAGGCGGCGGGCAGTCCCCGCAGTTTAAGATGCGAATTGATCCGGCATTGAAGGAACAGTTGGATGCAGTGGCGGCTGAGGAAGGGGTGAGTCTCGCCAGCTGGTTGAAGGAACTGGCGAGGGAGGCTTTGCGATTAAGGAAAATTGAACCTAAGGGTTAATATTGAGAATATAGGATTCAGCTATGCCTAAAGAAATGGATCGATATGGTGCCGTTAAAGTAGTCTCTGGGAAATTTAAAGGGCGTATTGGTTATTACGATGATGATGACTTGATTTTTCCAGAAGATTTTGAATGGGATGAAAATGATAGTCTGGAAAACAACGAGAATATTACTCCAGTTGCTATTGTCTATTTTGGTAATTTTTTGTTAGCTACAGAGCACTACGCTATCCCTTATGATGATTTAGATTACCCTTCAATGAATGATCTAATGAAAAGGAAAAATGAGCTTACAGAGTTATGCTCACCTTTTAATGTTAAAAAAAGAATTCCATATAAAAAATTAAGCAGTTATTTTTCAGAGTTACATTACGTTGAAACTACTCTTCTAGAAAAAATTGTGGAGCAGCGCTACATGAGTAAGCCAAGTGGAGCTAAAGTCTTTATCTCCCATTCGTCATTGGATAAACCATTTGCAAAAATGTTATGTATGGAACTTGAAGCAAATGGATATATTCCATGGTTGGATGAATGGGATATTAAAGTTGGTGAAAGTATACCTGAACGAGTTTCTAACGGATTACAGGAAGCAGATTTTGTAATTGTTATCCTCTCTGAAAATGCTATTTCTTCAAAATGGGTTGAGAGAGAATGGCAAAGTAAGTATTGGAATGAAATTGAGCATGATCGTATTCATGTGCTTCCTTTACTTTTGAAAGATTGCAAAATACCTGAGTTATTAAAAACAAAAAAATATGCGGATTTTAGAAAAGATTTCAATACTGGATTAAAAGACTTATTAGCAGCACTTGAAGCTTTGTATAAAAAGAAATGAATTTTTGGCGGAAGATCACAGGAGTT
>JAIIAN010000586.1 GCA_022717655.1 Bacillota bacterium
GCTCTACTTCATGGCTCTTAATTTCTGCTCTCGCCTTTGGCTCCGGCAGTTCCCGCATATGAAGAAGTCCTTCAATACTTTCTATGTTGAATTTCATTTCCCGGATACTTTCCATAAACACTTCTATCTTGGCAAAGGATGTCACCATGGACATAGACAGCATCACTGCCAGCAGAAGCTGTGAAATGGTTATCTGTCCGTGAATCGTCAGATAAAGTCCCACCGGAAGCGTTCCCAAAATCGTGGATGGGAACAGTGCAAATGTCATTTTCATGGTAATCCAGGTAGAGGACAGCCATTTGATAACAAATTTTTTATAGTCAAGAATCGCTTTGGAATATTTCTCATAAGAAGTTCCTGCTCTTCCGAAAGCTTTGATGACTTCGATTCCTTCTATGTATTCTACGATGGTGCTGTTCATGTGAGCATTGGATTGGTCATACTGGGTGAAACTTTTGCCGCTTATTATCATGGTAAGCGTCATAAATACCATAGACAGTGGAACCGTCACCAGTGACGCCAGTGCAATCCGGTAGTCCAGTAAAAATAAAGCAATGATACTGATTACCGGAAGCAGTATATGTCCGCTTCCTTCCGGAATCATGTGGGCTAACGGCGGCTCCATGTTCTCGATTTTCTCCACCATGATACTCTTAATCTCGCCGATGCTGTGTCCTTCCACATCTCCAAGCGGTGCCTTTAAGAACCGGTCTGTCAGCCGGAGTCTTAAGCCCTCTAAGATATGATACGCCGCAATATGGGATATCCAGGTGGATGCGGAGAAACACAGGATTTTTATGATATAAAATACCAGTGCCCAAAGACACCATTTACCGATTTCTCCTATGGGTGCCTGCTCCATATTCCGGATATAGAGGTCGGCTCCCCGGTATATGCAGTAATAGGGAACAAGACCGCTGATAACACTGATAATAGAAAGGACAATGGATGCTCTCATCCGCCGGTTGCTTCCTTCGGTGTAACCAAGGAGCACCCGCCACCAGCTTTCCTTTTTTTCCTTTTTTTCTATTTTTTCTCTGTTTTCTTCTTTTTCATTCTTCTTGCCGTCTTCCATTACTTTATCCCTTCTTTCCTTACTCTGTATTCTGCGGGAGATGCCCCCATAATGCTGCGGAATGCAACGGAAAATTTGCCCGGATTTTCATAGCCAACCTGGGCGGCTACCTCCTGTATTTCCTTATTTTCATCCTGTATCAGCATACTGGCTGCCAGATTC
>JAIIAN010000143.1 GCA_022717655.1 Bacillota bacterium
AGTTAAGTCTATTAAAGTTTTTAGATAATAGCGTAAAAAATAAGGATAAATTTTTAAAATATCTTAGATTGTTAGACAAAAAAACAGATAAGCTTAAAGGAGAATTTGAAGGCAAGGATGGTAGATACTTTGCTTGTACATATTGTAAAATAATTATAGATGATAATGAGATTGGTTTTATTTGTTATATAGAGGATATTACATATAAGAAGAAAAGTGAAATGAAAATAAAAGAAAAGTTGGCTGAAATTAACGAAAGTATTTATCAAAAATTTTTGGCTCATAGAAGAGAATTATTTCGTTTATGCAGTTTTTTTTGTGCTGTATTATGTGCTGGTAGCCTTTTTTTGTTATGGTTGGCTAGTCCTGATGGAACACCGCTTGAAAAAATGGATAAATTTAGTGGTAAAGTTATATATGCTGGTTATAGCACAAAAAATGGCGTTGGGACTTTAAAGTTAGAACAGAGTAATGGAGATGTAAAACATTTTGAAATACACAAAAGAGATGAAAAAATTTATAATAGCGTAATGGGAAAATGGGTAAAAAAGCTGATTTAATAGGAAAAATCAGTCGAAAATAGGGCGAAAAAGGGTCAAAACGGGCAGAAAATTGCCTGAAGTGCAACAAAAAAGCTTAAAAATGGCAAAGTTTGTTGCTTTTCAGGCAATTTTTTAGTGTGAAAAAGTGTTGACGAATGGAAAAAAGATAGCAACAATGTTGATTGGTAATTGTTCTACTACAGTATTTGCGGATTCAGAAAAAACGAATATAGGTAATAATATTATTGAAATTGGAAAAACTTATACTGTTGCGTTAGAATTTTACAATTTATATAATGAGTCAGTAAAAGGCAAAGCCTATGTATGTGCAAGAAATTTTATGGATGATGTGGCAATGATACAGAAGCTGAATGATAGTGAGTATCGAGTGGCATTACATATTGATAATATAGAGAAATTTGATATTTTACAGATTTCTAAACCAGGGGCTATTTCAGATGATATACAGCCTAAAGACGTCAAACTTGGAACATATAATATTCCAGATTCCGTTATTTGTACACCGGAATCTAATCGAGACAAATATCCGGATAATGCAGCAGATGAAGCAATGCAAGAGTTGACGGCAGAGGGATATTTTAGTGAAGAATGGAATGATAAGTATTTTCAAAAAGATGAGTTGACGATTGAAAAAGGAAGTCTTGGAAGTGGTTATGTGAGTTTTATAACCGAAAATCTGGAGAGTGGACTTTATATTAATGCTTTTAGAAGCTATGCAAAAACATCGAAAAGTAAACCTTATTCGAGTTGTGTAGGTAGGAGTAAAATAAAATTATTGATGAATAATATTTCAGAGATAAAGGAACTTACATCTGAAAATTATAATAATGCAGGTCTTGAAGTGGGAAGAGTTGCTAATACAACAGATATAAATTATCGCTCGGTCGGAGATGAAGCAAGTATAAATGAGATACTTGAATTAAATAGTATAGAGATAGAAAATGGAAAAGTAAAAGCAATTATAAAAACAGGAAATGGTGTGAGTAATGTCAGAATCGTTAATGAGATTTATGATTTAGGTGAAAAATCCGCTTATCCAACAGATATTCAATATAGAAAATATACAAATACATATCCGCAGGAAAGAAGTGGAACAAAAGGACTTGCAATTTATTCAGATGAATTATTGCAGAAAGATGGTACGTTTACCGTAGAATTTTCTGGAATGGAAGAGGTTTTATGCTGTTAAATGCAACATCCGATGAGGATTCTATGGGAAATGCTTCTATGGTTCAGACTGGAATCGTAAGAGTATCTGAAAAAGGTAAAGTAACACTGGAAATGACCTTCCAGTCTATGAAATTTGCTGGAATGACAGGTTATCTGTACAAACTGAAAAAAGTAGATATGGATTCTGTAAAATATAATAAATACAATTATCCGATAGAATATACAGCTTCTGATGCAACTGTATTAGAAGAGTATACAGATGTGTATGATTTATTTAATGACAAGAATTCAGAATTCTATGATAAGAATACAGAAGGTAAATGGTATCCGAAAAAAGTATCTATCCCGATTGACCTGAATGATAATCTTTTCTATGTAGAAGTTTATGTTCCAGTTATGGAAAGTATCGGTGAAAAACAGAGAATTGGAATTGCAAGAGCATTTCTCCATGAATGTCCCCTCATCCTGCTCGATGAGCCTACATCGAACCTCGATTCTTTAAATGAGGGAATTATTTTAAAATCATTGAAAGAATCGGCCAAGAAGAAAACCGTCGTTCTGGTGTCTCACAGAGTTTCTACAATGAACGTGGCAGATATCGTGTACGAGATGGAAAATGGAAGAATATCCTGACAATGTCCGAACAAAACTTGAGAGTTTGATTGGTGAAAAGGAAAGGGGCAGATACAGCGGATTAGCTGTGTCTGTCCCTTTTTTTGAAGTCTTAATATTAATAGAGTTTTTTACGTTCAAAAACCGGTTCGCAGGTTACCTGCATTTTTAATTTCTGGAATGTTTTTTTATCAGTTGAAGAAAGCATAACAGAAGAATGAACCTGGCATCCTTTTAATTTTGGAAGCTGTTCTAATGCAAGTCTTGCAGCGTCGCTGGTTGCGGCAGAACTTGAAAGTGCAATTAAAATTTCGTCTGTATGAAGGCGAGGGTTTTTACTGCCAAGATAGGATGTTTTTAATTTCTGGATTGGCTCAATAGAAGCCGGAGAAATTACATGAAGATTGTGAGGAAGCCCTGCAAGGTCTTTTAACGCATTTAATAAGAGCGCAGAAGCAGCACCAAGTAAATCGGAAGTTTTTCCTGTAATGATGCGTCCATCGTCTAACTCGATTGCAGCAGCAGGTGCTCCGGTTTCTTCGGCACGTTTTTTTGCGGCAACCGTTACTTTTCTATCTTCTAAGGAGATATTTGCCTGTTTCATTAACAGCTCAATTTTAAACACTTCGTCCTGAGTCTTAGTCTCATCTGCAAGTCCGTCTACTGCCTGATAGTAACGACGGATAATTTCCTGACGGGATGCTTCGCAGCAGGCTTCGTCATCAATAATACAGTTTCCGGCCATGTTGACCCCCATGTCGGTTGGTGACTGATATGGGCATTTTCCAAAAATGCGGTCAAAAATTGCACGCAGAACAGGGAAAATTTCAACGTCACGGTTGTAGTTTACGGTTGTTTCACCGTAAGCTTCTAAGTGGAATGGGTCAATCATATTGACATCGTTTAAGTCAGCAGTTGCAGCTTCATAAGCTAAATTGACAGGATGTTTTAACGGAATATTCCAAATCGGGAAAGTCTCGAATTTGGCATATCCTGCATGAACTCCACGTTTATGCTCATGATAGAGCTGGGAGAGACAGGTTGCCATCTTTCCACTTCCAGGTCCAGGTGCGGTGATTACGACAAGTGGTCTTGTTGTTTCGATGTAATCATTTTTTCCATAACCTTCATCGCTGACGATAAGCGGAATATTGCTTGGATAGCCATCAATGGAGTAGAGAATATATACTTTGATGCCGAGTTTTTCCAGTTTCTTTTTGAAATTAATAGCAGCCGGCTGACCGGAAAACTGTGTAATTGCAACGCTTCCGACATAAAGTCCACGTTCCTGAAAAACTTCTCTAAGACGCAGTACATCAGCATCATAAGTAATACCAAGGTCACCACGCACTTTATTTTTTTCAATATCTCCAGCACTGATTACAATGACAATTTCTGCATGGTCGGCTAACTGCATTAACATGCGCAGTTTACTGTCCGGCGCAAATCCCGGAAGAACTCTTGATGCATGATAATCATCAAAAAGCTTTCCACCAAATTCAAGATACAGTTTGTTGTCGAACTGGTTGATGCGTTCACGAATATGTTCGGACTGCATAGATAAATATTTTTCGTTATCAAATCCTATCTTCATTTTTCTTTATGCCTTTCTTTTTACTCTGTTTTTACTCATACAAAATTTATTATACTACAAAGAGCAGGCAAAATACTAGTAGGGGAAATAAAAAAAAGAAACTTTTGGCAGAATAACAAATAAATTCATGAAAGTTTTAGATTTGAAGCGAGTTTTTTAATTGATTTTTTAACAAGCTATTCGTATAATAGAGAGGACAGAATGAGGAGGAATAAGATGGACCAAAATCAAAACCGTAATCAGGATCCGAATAATAATAAGGGTCCCAAGAATAAACAATCCCTTCTGGTACTTTTAATCTGTATTATGGTCAGTCTGTTTGGAATGAATATGCTGTCCAGAATGACAAGTAATGTATCCAGCGAAATTTCCTATAGTAAGTTTATCCAACTGCTTGATAATGGTCAGGTAGAAAGTGTAGTGATAAACTCTGATAATTTGAAAGTAACGTTGAAAAATGGTGGGAAATTAGGGAATGACACAAAAACCGTTATTGCAACGGAAGATGAAAATGAGCTGACAAAACGACTCGATGATGCAAATGTAGAGTTCAAACGTGAAAAACCAAACATGGCAGGAGAACTCTTATATGCAATTTTAAGTTTTGTTGTGCCGGTTGTACTAATGTTTGCACTGATTTCATTATTCTTCCGCCGTATGAATAAAGGCGGTGGTATGATGGGCGGTGTCGGCAAGAGCAAGGCAAAAGCTTATGTACAAAAAGAAACAGGAGTTACATTTAAAGATGTGGCTGGTCAGGATGAAGCAAAAGAATCCTTGCAGGAAGTCGTTGATTTCCTGCATAATCCCGGAAAATATACTGAGATTGGTGCGAAACTTCCAAAGGGTGCACTGCTGGTAGGACCTCCGGGAACCGGTAAAACCTTGCTTGCAAAGGCAGTTGCCGGAGAAGCGCAGGTACCGTTTTTCTCATTGTCCGGTTCAGACTTTGTGGAAATGTTTGTCGGTGTCGGTGCATCACGAGTACGTGATTTATTTGAAGAAGCAAAGAAAAATGCACCTTGTATTATTTTTATCGACGAGGTAGATGCGATTGGTAAAACAAGGGATTCCCGTTTCGGAGGCAATGACGAAAGGGAACAGACTTTAAATCAGTTGTTAGCAGAAATGGATGGATTTGATACTTCTAAGGGTCTTTTGATTCTTGCTGCGACAAACCGTCCGGAAGTCTTAGACCCTGCACTGCTTCGTCCGGGACGTTTTGACAGACGTGTCATTGTAGACCGTCCGGATTTAAAAGGACGTGTCAGCATCTTAAAAGTACATGCGAAAAATGTATCTTTGGATGAAACCGTTGATTTAGAGGGAATTGCGCTTGCAACTTCAGGGGCAGTTGGCTCTGACCTTGCAAATATGATTAATGAAGCTGCCATTCTTGCTGTAAAAAATGGAAGAAAAGCGGTTTCGCAAAAAGACTTATTAGAAGCCGTTGAGGTTGTATTAGTTGGTAAAGAAAAGAAAGACCGTATTTTAAGCATGGAAGAGAGAAGAATCGTTTCTTACCATGAAGTCGGACATGCACTGGTCAGCGCTCTCCAGAAAGATTCTGAGCCGGTACAGAAGATTACGATTGTGCCGCGTACGATGGGCGCACTTGGCTATGTAATGCATGTTCCGGAAGAAGAGAAATACTTAAATACCAAAAAAGAACTCGAAGCAATGCTGGTTGGTTATCTTGGCGGACGTGCAGCAGAAGAAATTGTATTTGATACCGTTACAACCGGTGCAGCAAATGATATTGAGCAGGCAACCAAAGTGGCAAGAGCTATGATTACCCAGTATGGTATGTCAGAACGCTTTGGTCTGATGGGACTTGCGGAAACGCAGAACCAGTATCTCGATGGCAGAGCGGTGATGAACTGTGGAGATTCTACAGCAACGGAAATTGACCATGAAGTCATGAAACTGTTAAAACATTCCTACGATGAAGCAAAACGGCTTTTAAGCGAAAACCGAGAAGCGCTTGATAAGATTGCCGAATTCTTAATTGAAAGAGAAACGATTACCGGAAAAGAATTTATGAAGATTTTCCGTGAAATCAAAGGTGAGAGTGGACAAAAAGAACAGCCACGTGTGGTTGAGAAAATAGTAGAGCATCTGGTAGAAGCTCCAAAAGAAATTCAAAAAGAGACTCCAAAAGAAATTTCAGGCGAAGTTTCAAATGAAAATTTAGATGAAAATTCAAATGGGATTTCAAAAGAGACGACTGGAGAAACTGGACAGGAAGAAAAGAAACCGCAGGTTGTGCTGGATAAAAAAGACCTGAATATTTAAAAAGTAAAAATAAGCAAAAAGAAGTTATCGCAAATCATTGTGGTAACTTCTTTTACTATACAGAGAATAATATACAGAGATTGATATTTCTAAGCAGACAAGTTTGTTAACAGCTTATCACTTACATGTACTCTCGGAGTCTTAGCGACTTAGATAAAATGAAAATAAAAAAGAGGTGAAGATATGTTTTGTATTGAAGAAGAATTAAAAAAACTCCCAGGAAAACCAGGGGTTTATATTATGCATGATGCAGACGACTCGATTATCTATGTTGGAAAGGCAATCAGCTTGAAAAACCGTGTGCGTCAGTATTTTCAAAGCAGTCGAAATCTGGGTGTAAAAAAAGAGCAGATGGTGGAACAGATTGCAAGGTTTGAGTATATTGTAACGGATTCGGAGTTAGAAGCACTGGTATTGGAATGTAATTTGATTAAAGAGCACAGACCAAAATACAATACTATGTTAAAGGACGATAAGACCTATCCGTTTATCAAAGTAACTTTGCAGGAAGAGTATCCAAGGATTCAGATTGTCCGTCAGATGAAAAAAGACAAGGCAAAGTATTATGGTCCGTATACAAGCGGACTTGCGGTAAAAGACGTGGTGGAACTGGTGACGAAATTATATCATTTGCGGACCTGCAGCCGAAATCTGCCAAAAGATATCGGAAAAGAAAGACCCTGCCTGTATTACCAAATTCACCAGTGTGATGCACCTTGTCAGGGGTCTATTTCAAAAGAAGAGTACCATAAAAAGGTAGAAGAACTGATTTCATTTTTGAATGGAAATCACAAAGAAATCTTAAAAGAATTGGGACAAAAGATGTTTCGTGCGTCCGAAGAACTGCGCTTTGAAGATGCGGCACAGTACCGTGATTTGATAGAGAGTGTAAAGAAGGTTGCGGAACGCCAGAAAATTACAGACCAGCATGGGGAAGATAAAGATGTGATTGCAGTGGCACAGGAAAATGACGATGTAGTAGCACAGGTATTTTTTATCCGTGGTGGAAAACTAATTGGAAGAGACCATTTCTTTTTGCATACGGCAGGAGAGGAAAAAACAGTAATTTTATCAAGTTTTATCAAACAGTTTTATGCAGGGACTGCAATGATTCCAAAGGAAATTATGATTGAAAATGAAATTGAGGACCGTGAAATAATTGAAACCTGGCTTTCAAACCGCAGAGGAACAAAAGTGCAGATTCGTGTGCCGAAAAAGGGAACAAAAGAAAAATTAGTAGAGCTTGCGAAGAATAATGCCAAAATGGTACTTGAAAAAGATAAAGAGCGTTTAAAACGGGAAGAAGGACGAACCATCGGAGCAGTAAAAGAAATCAGTAAGCTGTTAAATCTTTCAAGTGTACAGCGTATGGAAGCCTATGATATTTCCAATATCAGTGGATTTCAGTCAGTTGGTTCTATGGTTGTGTATGAAAATGGAAAACCAAAACGGAGTGATTATCGAAAATTTCGGATAAAAACGGTAGAAGGACCAAATGATTATGCAAGCATGGAAGAGGTTTTGACCCGACGATTTGAG
>JAIIAN010000587.1 GCA_022717655.1 Bacillota bacterium
TTCCGGAAGCTTGAAAAAGAGAAACAGAATAAGAACCAGCATTGGAAAGAAAAGAAGCTTCATGTGTTCCCAGGTGGATTCATTCCATGGTGCAAAAAGCCGTACGATGGAATTGTTACCGGACCATTCATAGACAAAATGTAATAGGGTTCCAATCACAGACACAAAGAGAAAACCCCAGATAAAAAGTTTTTTAGAATTCATAAAATACCTCCTGATACAATAGTATGATGCAAAACAGGAAATAATATGAAAAAAGAAATCTATAAACAGCTATCAGAAAATACCTCCAGTGTGGTATAATGTCCGTAAGCATTGAGCAGTGCCAAAAACAGGAAAAATCCAGATTGGCTGCTTGCAGACAAAGCTGGATTTTCCTTGTTTTTGATAGGGCGAAAGCCCGAGAGCGGGAAGGTGCGAAGCAGCTTCCTGCGTGGCACTGCGAAGCTGGAAAGAGATAGGGCGAAAGCAGAGAGCCGGAAAGTTGAAAAGAAAAAAAGAAAGCAGGTAATCACATGCGAGTTGGAATGGGATATGATGTTCATAAATTAGTAGAAGGAAGAAAGTTAATCATAGGCGGAGTGGAGATACCGCACAGTCTCGGCTTGCTGGGACATTCGGATGCAGATGTATTGCTGCATGCAATTATGGATGCATTGCTGGGGGCAGCGGCTTTAGGAGATATCGGAAAGCATTTTCCAGATACAGACCCGGCATATGAGGGGATTTCCAGTATAAAATTATTGGAAGAGGTGGGACAGCTTTTAGAGAAAGAAAATTATGTCATCGATAATATCGATGCTACGATTATTGCCCAGAAGCCAAAGATGCGTCCACACATTGAGAAGATGGAAGAAAATATTGCACAGGCATTGAAGATAGACGTCAGTCAGGTAAATGTAAAGGCAACCACAGAGGAAGGGCTTGGCTTTACCGGAAGCGAAGATGGAATCAGTTCCCAGGCAATCTGTGCTATCTCAAGTATCTATGAAAGCAGTGTAGCTGTGGGCGGCAGTGAACGGAATTGCGCAGGCTGTCCGGGATGTGGAAAATAACTTTTCTATTGACAAAATGGCAATTCGTGCATAAACTAGTAGCGTAAAAAGAATTTAAAAAGATTCAGAAAAGAATTGATAAATGCAGTGAACGGAAAGAGTAGTATACATGCGTGAATAAAAGAGAGAGACTGTCATCGGCTGAAAGCAGTCTTGATTCCAAAGTATATGAAG
>JAIIAN010000588.1 GCA_022717655.1 Bacillota bacterium
AATCTGGGAATCTTATTTTGATTTAAAAACGGATTATCACAAAATAAAAACTTCGGTAGACGAGAAAGATACCTATCTTACAGACGCCGTAAAATATGGCTGGGGCATGCGGATTTTAAATCAAGATTTATGGGAAATTATGATTACTTTTCTGATTTCACAAAACAATAACATTCCAAGAATCCGAAAAAGTGTAGCAGCACTCTGTGAAAAATTTGGTGAGAAAAAGACAACTCCAGAAAACAAAATTTATTATGCCTTTCCAAACTGTGAAAAACTTTCCTCTGCCAAACTCGAAGGACTTGCTGACCTCGGACTTGGATACCGTGACAAATACATTTATAAAATGGCTTGTTCCGTAGCAGACGGTTCTTTTTCTCTTGAAGAATTAAAAAAACAGGATACGGATACCGCACATAAAATGCTCACCGAACAATACGGTATCGGAAATAAAGTGGCAGACTGCATTGCCTTATTTGCCCTGCATCATGTAGATGCTTTTCCGATTGATACACACGTCAAAAAAATCTTAGCCGAACATTATCCAGATGGATTTCCTTATGAAACATACAAAGGATATGCCGGAATTTTACAGCAGTATATGTTTTTTTACGATTTATAAAAAATGAGTCCAGCTTTTTTGCTGGACTCAAAAAACTATTTACGATTTGCAGGTTCAATTGCAATGTGATTTCCCTTAATGGTTGCACTCTTCATTGCTTTTAAGACTTCTGAAGCATATTCTCTTGGCACTTCAACAAAGGTATATTTATCAAACATATCGATTGTTCCGATTAATTTTCCAGGCATTCCACTCTCACCGGCGATTGCGCCTAAGATGTCACCTGGACGAATTCTCTGCTTTTTACCGATATTGATAAACAGACGGACCATTCCAGGTTCTTCTGCACCAGTATCTCCAAAATCTGTTACTTCTTCCTCTTCGGTATCTTCTTTCACCATTCCCATATACATTTTAAGCAGGGCAGCTGCCATATCCATTGTTGTATAATCAGAAGCATTAACACGTTCTTCAATTGCATCTAACATAAGAGAAAGATTTTCACGCTCAATCACAGAATCAGCTTTTGCAAGGATGTGTTCCATCTTGGTATTTGCAACATCATTGATAGACGGCACTTTCTGTGCATAAATTTTTGTCTTGCAGTATCTCTGGATTTCTTTTAATTTGTACATTTCTTTTCCACTTACGAAAGAGAATGCATGT
>JAIIAN010000589.1 GCA_022717655.1 Bacillota bacterium
TTCCAGTTGGATGAATCATCGCCGGAGGCAGCAAGAAATTCGCTTAATGAGCTGCTGCTTTATCTTACAAAATGGCTTTACAGCCACATCTTGAGCAGCGACATGATGATTGGAAAGATGGCACCAGAAACTAATGTTGATGACGCATTTGCATTTACAGACAAATATATAACAGGAATTGAGCTTGTCGATGAGGAGCATAAGCATCTTTTTGATATTATCAGGGACACTAATGATGTAATACACGCAGAGCTGCTTCATGATAAATATGATGAAATAATAAGACTTCTTTCTGAATTGAGAGAGTATACAGAGACACATTTCAGCGATGAGGAGAAGCTGATGGAGAAAATCGGCTATCCTGGACTTGCAACCCAGAAAAGGGCGCATGCGGCATTTGTTGAGAAGCTGGTAAATATTGATTTCAGAGAGCTTGAGGCAATGGATGATAATCAGGAGGAATATCTGATGGACCTTATCGGATTTTTGCTCGGCTGGCTGTCTAATCATATACTTGCTTCTGATATGAAGATTGGGGAATATGTGAAGGAACATCCAATAGAAATTCAATAAAAATTAAATAAAAAGTATTGATATTTATGCTATAAAAGCATATAATACAATTGAGAACAGAAATGTTCTTCTTCGTCATTAATGATGAGTCCTGTGACGGTTCTGACAGGACGGTAAAATAAAAAGTGACCGAGCGATGAGTCCTGTGACGGTTCCGACAGGACGGTAAAATAAAAAGTGACCGAATGATGAAGCTAATTACGAGAGGCTGTATAGTCTCTCGTTTCTTTTTACTCAGTCGAGTGGCTATTTCCAGAGGAGACAATTGAATGAATTTACCACAGAATGATTATCAGATTCTTAGGTTGACGGAACATTTTTATAATGTATATCCTGATCCGCAATATAGAGAAGTATTGAAGAAGAACCAGAGAGCATATAATTGCTTATTATTTCAGACTCATTATGACTTTTTTATATGCATTCCATATAGAACAGAAATACATCATCCATATGCTTTTCATTTTTCAAAAACCAAAAGATCTAAAGCACATAAATCGGGATTGGACTATAGTAAAATAATCATTATAACTAAGACAAATTATTTGGATTCTACAGATGCTATCGTTGATAAAGATGAGTATAATGAGACGATGATAAATTTAGAACGAATAAAAAAAGATGCACTTGATTATGTAGAAGAATATATGGAATG
>JAIIAN010000144.1 GCA_022717655.1 Bacillota bacterium
TAAATTATTTAAAAAACATTATGGAATTTCACCTTTGTACTATAGAAGCTCAAAGGATTAAAAACAAAAAAGTTCAAAGTGCCACACTCCTTGTATCTACTGGGTCTGTGACACTTTTTTAATAAATCGGCCATCTTGATTGCCAATTTTTTCATTTCAGAAAATCCTGTACATTATCTTTCGTCACTTTTTCATAAGGCAAATAGATATATCTTTGATTTTCAAATTCCACTTTTTTCATTTTTTCTCCGGTAACAAGCTGACGGGCAAGCTGTACCATCGCATTTGCCTGTGCTTCTTTATCGTTATATATCGTAGCGGCCATCTTTTCTTCTAAGACAGCTTCTAAACCTTCATCTGTGCCATCAATTCCAAAAAAGGTCGGAATATCAGTCTCTGTATAGCCGAGCTTTTCATAGGCATCAATCGCTCCAAGTGCCATATCGTCATTATTTGCCAGCACAAGTTCAATCTGATTGTTATATTGATTAATCATCTGTGTCATTCGATTTTGAGCCTGTGCCCGATTCCAGTTTGCAATTTCATAACTTAGCTTTTCTAATTCGACTCCTTTTTCTTTCAAACTGTCAACTGCGCTCTCCGTTCTTACGATTGCGTCCTGATGTCCCATTTCTCCTTCCAATACAACATACTGAATTTTTCCGTCTTTATTTCGATCAACCGTTTTTCGTTCCCAAATCAAGTCTGCTGCCAGCTCTCCCTGCATGACTCCGGACTGTTTGGCTTTTGCTCCCACATAATACAGTTTTTCCCACTGGTTCAAATCTTCTGCCACAGGCTCACGGTTAAAGAAAATAATCGGAATGTCACTTTCTTTTGCCGCCTCGATAATCTCAGACGGATTGGTCCGATCTGCCAGATTCACACAAAGCACATTACAGCCCTCTTTGATTAAACGCTTCACCTGATCATTCTGTATTTTTTGTGAACCGGCTGCATCCTGAACCGTTACAGAGATTTTATGTTGATTTGTTTCCAGCCTGCTGCACTCTTCTTTAAAACAGGACACCAGTTCATTGATATACGTATCACTTTGATTGTACGAAGCAACCCCAATATCTATTTTTTCGTTTTCTGTTTTTTCCGGCATTCCACAGGCACTTAGCCCACATAGGCATAACAGAAACACGAACGCCAGTTTTTTTTGTTTCATCTTTTCTTCAGCCTCTCTTTGTTTTCTTACTGACTCATCTTAAATAACAATTCCTGATTTTTTTCTGAAAATAAATTTTCTTTTCGAAGCACAGTATAAGATAATACTTTGCCATGCACACAATACGTCATTTTTTTTAAAGCATGTGAGAGTTCTACCAGACTTTCATATCCCACATTGAATTCATCCGGTACAAGCAAACACTCTGCTTCTCCGATATCCAGATAATACGCTGCCTCTGTCGAGCAGCCAATTCCATAAATCATAGAACCATAAATTTCATTTTCTTTTCCCGCTTTTCCTGCTTCTACCAAACTTCGATCATCTAACGCAAACAGATAATCTACTTTTTCCTGCTTCTTTAATAGCTTTGCATCTTCTCCCGCTTCTGTCACCCAACAGATTTTGGCATCCGTTTCGGCTAAAGCATCCTGTACTCCTTTTTCTCGCTTTTTAATCGCTTCAGAATGAGTATCACTCAAAAAAATTCCGACTTTCTTCTGTTTTAATTTTCCATCGTTATCCTTTAACAACTCTTCTACCAGGCGTTTCCCCATTTCATAATGGTCCGGCTCTACTACAGGAATTTTGGAAGTATTTCCATCTGTTGCCGAAAGCTCAGAAAGCAATATCACCGGTACCTTTATTTTTTTCAACTGTTCTGCAAGCGTTTCGTCTGCTACCGGCTCGATAATCAGTGCATCGGCACCTTTCTCAATTTCATGTTGAATAGCAGACACTTCCTCTTTTGCAGTCTGAAACTGTGTCGAATTTATAATAAATACATCTACATTTTCATCCTGTGCTGCCATCTTTAATCCATACTTAAAAGCTGCCCATTGCGTTTCATCTGAATTTTGAATGATTACGGAAATTCTTTTTAAATCCTGCCCTTGCCTCTTTTGAACTGTAAAAATAATCATTCCAATCAGCAAAAATCCTAAAATACATTCCACTAAAATAAACATTTTTTTGCTACTCTTCATAAATTTATTCCCTGTCTTTTTTCTGTATTTGATCCTTGCTAAATAAATAACCTTTTTCAAGAATCCGACGATTTTCTTCTGTATATACGATTGCAGGAATACGAATCAAAACCGTTGTTCCTTCATCAAGCTCACTTTCGATTTTTAAGCCATATTCTTTTCCAAATAAGATTTGAATTCTGTTATTTACATTCGTAAGTCCTACTCCCGAACCTTTCTTGTGAACTCGATTCGTATCCATCAAAAGAAACTCAATTTCTTCTTGTGGAATTCCAATTCCATTATCAGTCACAGCTAAAATCAACATTTCCTCTTCTTTTGTTACCTGAACCTTGATTTCTCCGTCCTCATCTTCTTCCAACAAGCTCATTCCATAGTTAATTGCATTTTCAAGAATTGGCTGCAGCGTTAATTTCACCGCACAATATTGTTCCAACGCTTCATCTACTTCAAAAGCAACCTGAAATTTATTTTTATAGCGCACTTTCTGGATATTCATATAACTTTTTGCATGCTGCAATTCATCTTTTAAGCTGATAATCGTATGCCCTTTTGAAAGACTGATGCGAAATAGTCTTGCAAGCTGTGAGATCATAAACGTCGCTTCGTCATTTCGCTCTCCCTCAATCATCCAGGTAATCGAATCTAACGTATTATATAAAAAATGAGGATTAATCTGACTTTGTAAGGCATCCAGCTCACTTTTTCGCCTTTCATTTTGCTCCCATACGATTTCATTCATCAACACTTCATTGCGTTTATAGGAATTTTGGATTGACTTACCTAAATGCCGGATTTCCAAAGAACCACCAATATAAATATCCGGCTCTTTTCCGGCCTCATGCTCTGATACCGAATGATTCAATTTTAAAATCGGACTTGAAATTCGAAGTGAAACAATTCGATTGACAAGCACCAGCATCATTGCCATTAACAGCATCAGCATCACAATAAAACATTGCAAATTTGTCAACTGATTTGTAAAAATCGAATACGGTATCACACCAACTAACTTCCAACCGGTATAACTGATTGGACTTACGATTACCTTTCTATGTTTTCCTTCGAAGTATTCATCATAAATTATCTTTTGTGATTTTGCGGCCTCTTCGCTGCTTTCACTGAGCTTTCCGTCACTAATCTGCATCTGTCTCGGATGATAAATGATTTTGCCATTACTATCACATAGATAAAAATACTGCCCGTTTTCTAAGGTGTTAATCTGATCCATCATACGTGAGATTTCAGAATAATCCATATCTACCAGCAAGACACCTTTTTGTGAATTTACACCATTTGTCAACTCCACAACACGACTTGAAGAAATAACCCAATAATAGCGAAACGTTCCATCATCAAATAAATTCTGTATATGTGGAATCGAAAAATGTATATTTTCCATTTCATTCATCGCATGGATAAACCAATCCTGCTTTGTCACATTGGGATCCTCTTTTTGAGATACGACCGGCTCTGCTGCAATCAGACTTCCAAAATTATTATAAATTGCGATACTTCTTAATCTACTTTTATTTGCTTCATATAATAGCTGCATTCCTTTTTGAATCTCTTCTGACTCCGTAGAAAAATCGCTTTCTTTTATCACACTATAATAAGCTGCATCGGAAATTTGTCTCATATTCATCAGATAATCTTCCATGCTTTCTTTGCTTTGTTCCATCAGTTTTTGCGTACTTTTAATCATTTCCTGTCTGGATAAGTTAGAGAAACGCATATACATTACGATTCCCGTAAGCAGCATGATTGAAACAGAAATAATAGAAAACGCAACCATAATCGTCGACTGGATTCTGCCTGGTTTTAAGCTCTCTAAATAATTTGCGATTTTATTTCTCACCTTTTGCATACTCCGTTCTATATTTCGATGGAGAAACTCCATATTGTCTTTTAAATACATAACTAAAATAATTTGCGTCTGTATATCCTACACTTTTTGCAATCATGTAACTTTTTTCATTTGTTTCTATTAAACGTTTACATGCTTTTTCCATACGATATTCTGTCAGATAACCCACAAAAGAATTTCCGGTCTCTTTTTTAAACATGCTCGAAAAATAAGAATTTGATACTCCTAATTCTTCACAAATATCATCCAAAGAAAGCCCTTCTTCTCTATAATGACTTTCCACATAAGTTTTTGCTTTTGTGATCAACGATTTTGTAGAAGATGAACGGGCATCTGTAATCTGTTCCCGAAAAGAGAGGCTCACTCTTAACAACCATTTTTTTAGTCCCTCCGGTTCTAAATTGATTAAAACCTGATAAATCTCTCCCATTTCTCCGGAAAACTCTTTACTGCTAATTTCATTATTTTCAGAAAAACGATACAAGGTACTGATTAGTTCCATTAATGCAACATGATGTTTTTGTAATGTCTCAGATGGAACAAACAAATGTTTTAAATAAGTTTCCACGCTCTCTTCTATTTGTGCCTCGGAGCCAAGGCGAATCATTTTAAACAGTTCTAAAAGTTCTCCCTCGCCTGACTCTTCCTGGTCGACCTGTTTTTTCGGAACAATCTCCTTAATATTAATTGCTCTGGAACTTCCATATAATACTCTGTAGGAAACCGCCTCTTTTGCTCCTTGATAAGATTTTGATAATTCCAGCAGTTCGTTACAAACTGCCCCAACTCCGATGGTGGTAACGGCACCAAGAATTCTATGCACATATTTACAAAAGCGGTCACATTCGTCTGTCAATTCCGAAATCTCACTTTCCTGTCCGAGCTGTACAATTAAAATGGTATTTCCTAAATAAGCAAAACATTTTGCTTTCCATTTTGGGGCTAATTGCTCTTTTGCCTGCCTTTCAACCGAAATTGCTAACAGCTGCGGATTCATTCCTTCCGGCACCCGATTGGTCGATGTATGAATTACAACGCAGCCAAACACAGGCGCTTCAAACTGAATTTGATAATCTTTTAAATATTGTTCTAACTGCTCTTCATAAATGCGTCCTTCAATTAAGGTCGAATAAAAGTTTGCCTGAAGCAGCGGTAAGGAATCCATATAATATTTTTGCAGCGTTTCTACATTTCGTTTTTCATCAATTTCCTGATCCAATTTCTGTTTTAATTTTGCAAATACTTCTGTTAACTCAATCGCATTTAACGGTTTTAAGATATATTCTTCAATTTCTAAGTGAACGGCTTCTTTTGCATATTCAAATTCATCAAAGCCGGTAAATAACAAAATTTTTGTTGTTGGATATCGGCTTTTGATTTCGCCACAAAGCTGCATCCCGTCCATATAAGGCATGCGAATGTCTGTCATTACTACATCCGGTTGGAATTCCTCTATCATCTCAAGCGCCTTTAAACCATTATTTGCATGACCAATTACACAAAATCCAAGCTTGGTCCAATCTATTTTCCTTTCAATCACTTGTGTCACTTCTTCTTCATCATCTACCAAAAGCAAGCTATACGTGTTCATCCGCTTTTCTCCGTTTTTTTCTTTTTAATTTTCTTTTTGATCTTCTTTTTATTATACATGATTTTATGCCAAAAAAGAATCCTGCATTTTTTGCAGGACTCTTCCTTTTGTCTTGATTTTTTATTATTTTTTCTGTACGTATTTTAAGCAGTCCAGTGTTACCGCTACAAGAATAATAATACCTGAGAATACGAACTGAAGGTTTGTATCAATACCAAGAATGGTAAGAGAATAGGTCAGTGCTGTAAAGATAAATACACCGGTTACAACACCTGAAATTTTACCAATACCACCGGTAAAGGATACACCACCTACAACACAGGCTGCGATGGCATCCATTTCCCATCCCTGTCCATATGCTGCGGAACCGGAACCAACCATTCTTGCACATTCCAGCCAGGCACCAAATCCATAAAGAATACCTGCCATAATGAAGGCACCAAGCATTACGCCAAATACTGAGATACCAGAAACTGCTGCTGCTTCCGGATTTCCACCTACTGCGAAAAGATTCTTTCCAAATGTGGTTTTATTCCAAATAAACCATACAATTGCAACGGCTGCAACTGCCCAAAGAATGATAGTTGGGAAACCATTTACTTTTGGAATAATCATTCCCGGAATAGATGCTTCAATTGCACCAAAGGATACACCTTTTGTTGAATAAGTAACTAAACCAAAGATTACAAGCATGTTTGCCATCGTTGAGATGAACGGATGCATTTGAAATTTCGCTGTAAAAAAGCCTGCAATTGTAGTAAACAAAGTACATAAGAATACACACACAACCAATGCAAGGAATACTCTGCCTCCAACAGACATTCCGGTAAAGTCAAACACATGTCCAAATACCGTACCGGTATTTACACCCTGATGCATGATAATGGTTGCTGCAGTCATACCCATACCAACCATACGTCCGATTGACAAGTCTGTACCGGTAAGCAAGATCAGACCTGCAACACCAAGTGCCAAGAACATTCTAGGAGACGCCTGCTGTAAAATGTTTAACACATTGTTATAAGTTAACAGCGGAGTACCTTTTTTAATCGGAGTAATAATACAAAGTGCAACGAATACTAAAATAATTGCAATATACAACCCATTCTGTAAGAAGAAAGAACGGGTATTAAATTTGTATTTGTAGTTTTCCCATTTCTGCTCTCTAGTCTCTAAGAATGTAAATTTCGACAAACGAAGCATATCAATTAAATGATATTTATAACTAAATGCTTCATGTTTTTCGTCTTTGATTGCCTGATACTCTTTCTGTAACTCTAATTTTGCATTGGATAAACGGTTCTTATAAACGTAATTTTCATCTTTAATTTCTTTTTGCTCTTTTAATCCGGAAAGAATTTCTTTATGCTGTCTCTCTAACTCTGCAACTCTTTCTTTATAGTGTTCCTGAGCCTGTACTTTTTCTGCTGCACAACTTTCTTTTACCGGTGTGTAATACTCTTTATCAAAATGAGCTTTTAAATAATTTTCTGCATCTGCAATTAATTTTGAAATTTCATCTTTATTTTTACTTTCAACTGCTTTTGCTTTTTCAAGTTCAACCTGATACTGTGAAATTCGGTTTTCACGTTCTCCTTTTGTAAGAGTACGATCCCTTTTGATTCCATCAATAACGTTCTGGTACTCTAATACCTTTGCAGTACCATCTTTTCTAAGTACATCAATCTGTTTTTGAATTTTACCAACATATTCGTCAATCGGCTGACGAAGTTTCATCTTATCTTCTGATGTAAGAATTTTACTATTTGCCATATCTATCAATCTCCCTTTATTTTACAGGTACTTCGCACTCAGTCTCAAAAGTTCTTCCTGATTTGTCTCTTTTGTATTTACAATTCCAGAAAGACGTCCATTTGACATTACGCCGATTCGGTTTGTAATTCCAAGAATCTCAGGCATTTCTGAAGAAACTACGATAACGGTTTTTCCCTGTTTTGCCATGTTAATAATCAGCTCATAAATCTCATATTTTGCACCAACATCAATTCCTCGTGTCGGCTCATCCATCATAAATACTTTTGGATCTCTCTCCAACCATTTTCCGAAGATGACCTTCTGCTGGTTTCCACCGGAAAGACTTGAAATCATATCATCCGGTCCCATACACTTGGTATGCAT
>JAIIAN010000590.1 GCA_022717655.1 Bacillota bacterium
AACTTCAATTTCATTTATTGTTAATAACACAATTATTACTCTCATTTCGTATACCAAACATCGCCATTGCCAACATGAGTACGTCCAGATGCGGGTATAGCATATGTTCCAAAATCGACATGTTAATGTATTTTTGCATCTCCTTTATAATCACATGCTCAGGAAATACTTTAATCCAGGTTTCATCTATTTTCGGTAAATGTCCCACTTCTTTTATTCTTTATAACTTGCTTTAACTTAAGGAACCCGATGCATATCAGATTATTGACTCCAAAATCCTTGGTATTTCCTTATATCGCAGTTTGAAGTAAGTATTCCTGATACTAATGTTCTGGTATCTATTTAGAATGCATGCTGAGCTCTTCCGGGGTAATGAGGATCAACCCGCGTTTGGTATGGATTGTTACCTCTGGCTTCATATCCCCTGCATAACCCAATCGGATCCTGTACAGTAAACCGCACAATCTGCGGGTCGTAGTAGAGGATGGATTATTAATTATATGTTTGTGGTTCAAGACAGGATTATATCATATCAAAGCCGGGCGAATTTCTCACCCGGCCTTCATTCTTTTTTAGCTTAAACAGTTTATTACTAGCGAGTCTAGCTCTATCCATGCATCTTCTAATTTAAAAGCCAAATCTGGTTTGTTTTCCACTTTATCAAAACTAGCAGATGCATTTCTTATGCATTTGAGGTATTGTATATAAATACAAAGCTAATTCTTTATCTATGGACTCATTATTTTTCAATAGGTTAGCAAGCTCATCTAAACTAGAAACCAAGTCATTATACTGTTCATCATTGAAAACCATATTAATTCTAACATTATTAACAAAATCATTATCAATTATTTTTTTCTTTACATCACTTAACATAAATCACCTATTTAAATATGGTGGCTTCGTGAGGAATCTCACCAAAAATCAATACTTCCTGATGCGCCGCAGCAGCATTTCGAGTAAACGGTGTTTGTAAATTCTCTGCTGATGCCTGGCTTCTGGTGGAGGAAATCTAAGAGTCACACGAATGCGGAGCACCTACAATATATGTTAGGCTGGCGTTATTTTATGCTAAAGTGTTGTTCTTATTTTTTTTATCCGCTCACATACTCTCTCGTTTTCAGGCGTCACCGCTCTTATGACACTATTACCATTACATAACCTGCACGGAGCAAACCATCCCAGCGGATTCAGCGCATACTAATAAAGCTTCCACCCACCATTC
>JAIIAN010000591.1 GCA_022717655.1 Bacillota bacterium
TTTTACTTATACAAATAAATTATGAAAAAACGAGTTTTAGCAATGGTAATGACAGCAGTAATGAGTGTTATGACTCTCGGGGGATGCGGTGCGGATAGCAACGTCGACTACGACAGCCGCAACTGCAGAAATTTCATCCGCAGCCGAGACAACTGTAACAACGGAAACAGCAGCGGAAACAGCAGCAACCACTGCCGCAGGAGCAACTGAGGCCGCAGGAAGCACAAAAACAGGTGACCAGGAACCGGTTACGATCCGGTTCAGCTGGTGGGGCGGCGAATCCAGACATAAGGCAACCCTGGAAGCTGTAGATGCATTTATGAAAGAATATCCGTGGATCACTGTAGAATGTGAGTACAGCGCATGGGATGGCTGGCAGGATAAGGTTGCTACGCAGTTAGCTGGCGGAACGGCGCCAGATCTGATGCAGATCAACTGGAACTGGTTATATCAGTATTCCGGAGATGGTTCTAAGTTTGTGGATCTGAATCAGTATTCGGACATCATTTCTCTGGAAAACTTCCCGGAAGTAAATCTGGAGGCAATGACAGTAGCTGGCAAATTACAGGGTGTTCCGATCAGCGTGACCAGTAAATTATTTATGTGGCAGAAGACTTCCTTCGATAAGGCAGGAATTGAGATTCCAACGACATGGGATGAGTTATTGGCAGCAGGCAATACCTTTAAAGAGAAGCTCGGTGATGACTACTATCCATTAGCTGATGAGGGCTATGAGAGATTCTGGATCATGAACTGGTATCTGCAGCAGAAATACGGAAAACCATGGGTAAAAGACATGGAAGTTCAGTATACCGTAGAAGAAGTGACAGACGGCATGAATTTCATCAATTCCCTGGAAGAGAATCATGTAGAGCCAAGCATCGCAACGATCCAGGCAGATGGAGCAGAAAGCTTTTTATCCAATCCGAAATGGATGGATGGTCATTACGCAGGAATCCTGGAGTATGACTCTGCAGCAAATAATATCGTAAATTCTGTCAATGATGGTATCGAAGTTGTGATGGGTGACTATATAACAGGAGCTGGTGACAATGGCTTTGGTATGAGCAAGGTTTCCCAGGGCTTTGCGATCACCGAGACTTCCCAGCACAAAGAGGAAGCTGCGCTGCTTATGGAGTATTTAACATCCAATGAGACCGGCGTAAAAATCTTAAATACCCAGAGAGGTATCCCATGTAATACCGTAGCATTAAAGATTCTGGAG
>JAIIAN010000592.1 GCA_022717655.1 Bacillota bacterium
CTGTCTCATCAATCCGTACTTTGTCAGCCCTTCCTCTGGCTCCTGATCTGGCATCAGGTTCGGGATCTGATAATCTCCGTTCTTGATATACAGTACCTTCATCTTTCTTCTCCTCTCCATCTTCATTTTTTGTGTCTACTGGTGTCTTTATATTGCTTTCGTGCTTTAAAGTATTGTATTCTATGGTGCCAGAATTTGCAAGATCTTTTTCTTCCTTTTTTCGCTTTCTTTCATACGCTCCTATGGTCCTTCCGATTTCCATAAAAATTGGTCTGCACAGTTCCGTTACTGCATCGCCAAGAACAGCCAGAGTCTTTAAACTGTTAAAATCCTGGATGTAGTCGAAATAAAGTTCTTCGGCAAATAACTCTGGATTTGCTCCACATCTGGATAAAAGGGAATATGCAATACTGGACGTCAAAGTGTCACGGAAATGAACCTTTATACTCTGATCATCCAGCTCTTCTAAAAAACTCCCGGCCTTTTCTGCATCCAGGTCTGGCAAAATCTCATCATAGCTGTCTATTGCCACCCGTTTTGCAACTTCCAGTAAACGCATTTCAAATGATTTTGATTTATCCGTCACTCCATACATTTTTTCCAACTGGTCCATTACAGACAATTTATGCTCTTCTTTTAACTTCCAGATAAATGGATATCTCCCGATTCGTCTGGCTTTATGCACGTCAGAAACATCGAACACATATCTAAGTTTTGAACTTCCAGAATCTGTATCAATCAATGCAATTCCCGATGCCCCACGATTCACCCAACAATGCATCTTTTCATTCCATATCTCTATGGAAGCTACTGCCTGAGCATCTGGTCGCTGGGCATAAATTAAGAGTTGATCCCTGAATGGGTACTTATACAGTCTTGCCGCTGTGGTCAGATATTGTTTCCAGGTATTCTTATTCTTTACAATGACCTTTCCTGTTTCTTCTGCTAAGCCCGATATAACCTGATAATTTAGCTTCATAAAGCCATCATATCCCTTCCTTTCTCCTTCATCTGATTTTTCGGTTCCTGTGTAATCTGTGTTTTCTTTTCTTCCAATCTTTCTCTCAAAGACGGTTTCTTCTCTTTTTCCTGCTCTCGCGCCTCAAGCCGTTCACTGCGAATAATGCTCTTTCCTACCGGATCATACTCATATACATGGTCAGACAACCAATCTGCTTCTGATACGGCATTTTGATTTACCTCTTGTATCATTTTTTCTACAT
>JAIIAN010000593.1 GCA_022717655.1 Bacillota bacterium
GGCTCATGGCTATGATAAGCCGCACAACATCAGGTTATGGTGCTTAGGCAATGAGATGGATGGTCCGTGGCAGATGGGACATAAGACGGCTGTGGAATATGGGCGCATCGCATCTGAAACCGGCCGTATGATGAAATGGTTAGATCCAACGATTGAGACAGTGGCATGTGGCAGCTCCAGTCTGACCATGCCGACCTTCGGTGAGTGGGAGTATACCGTATTAAATGAGGCATATGAAGAGGTGGATTATCTGTCCCTTCATCAGTATTACAGTAATGAGGAGCACAATACCAGAGAATTTCTGGGAAGCTCCAAGGGCATGGATGATTTTATTTCCGGTGTAGTAGCCATCTGTGATGCGGTAAAGGCAAGAAAACACCACAAAAAATCCATCAACTTATCCTTTGATGAGTGGAATGTGTGGTATCACAGCAAGGAGCAGGACAAGAAACTGGTTCCGTGGACCCAGGCGCCGCATCAGCTGGAGGATGTATACAATTTTGAGGATGCCCTGTTAGTTGGCAGTATGCTGATTACCCTGCTTCGTCATGCGGACCGTGTGAAGATCGCCTGCATGGCACAGCTGGTCAATGTGATCGCACCGATCATGACTTCTGATACAGGAGCATGGAAACAGACGATTTTCTATCCATTTATGCATGCCAGCGCTTATGGACGGGGAACCGTATTAAATACGCTGGTGAAAGCGCCGGTTTATGATACCCGCCAGTATGGTGAAGTATCCGAGCTGGACAGCGTCTGTGTCTGGGATCAGGAGCATGAGACACTGACGATCTTTGCGGTGAATAAGAACCTGGAAGAAGACATGGAAGTTCAGTGTGATCTGCGTCAGTTTGCAGGTTATCGGGTGAAAGAGCATCTGGTGCTGACTCATGAGGATCTGGAGGCAGTGAACACAGAGACTGCACCGGATACGGTGGCGCCATCGGTTTCAAACGCAACAAAGCTGGATCAGGGACATCTGGAGACTGTTCTTGGAAAGCATAGCTGGAATGTGATCCGTCTTGGAAAATAGAGATCTGCCCAGGGTATAGGGATCATGAGGGATGACTGAGGGAACAAAATGGCGGTCTGCTGGGACAGACCGCCATTTTCCAACTGTATTTCGAGAGTACATTTATGGGAAAAGGGGAAGAATTTTATGAATAAGGAGAAGAATATCCGGTGGATACCGGTTCTTTGTTTTGGGGTGCTGATGCT
>JAIIAN010000594.1 GCA_022717655.1 Bacillota bacterium
CCCGGAAGCGCGACCTACAACGCAGCCAATGCCAAGACCGGCTCCGTTGACCTGCCGAATGGTATTGTGAAGTCCGGTGTATTTGCCGAAAAGTCGATTGATGGTACAGATTATCTCGTTCTGCCGATGGCTGCGGCTTCTGCGACTTTCGTTCGCAGCAATCGTATCTTTGTGCGTGCATCGAATCTTCCGTCTGGCGCGTTTATCATGGACGAGGACGGCAACAAGAACGGCAGTGACGGTCTGCTGACGCTGAACAAGGTACACAGCGATAAGACCCTGTATAAGAACAGCAATGATATGGCGTTTGGTCAGGTGTTTTACTTCTGCATCCCCAAATCTACTGCCGAACAGATGGACACAGCAGGTACTAAGCTGACCACTTCTTTTTTAACCAGCATGAATGTTGACCGCTACAATGTCTATATTGCATCGACCAGCAGTTCTGGCATTCAGCCGGTCATTCTGGTTGAACCTGCGGTCAAGCTGGCCAGCAATAAGTTGGCGTTCAGTACTGCCACCTTCCAAGAAAAAGCAAGACTTAAAGTGTTGAAAACCGATAAGGACGGTGCACCGCTGGAGGGCTGTACTTTCCAGATTACCTATACCGATGCTGGAGAAGTTCAGACCAAAAGCAAAGATACCGACAGCAACGGTGAAGCAAACTTTGAGAACCTGCCGCTGAATACCACCGTAACCATCAAGGAAACGGCAGCACCGGAGGGTTACACCCTGCTCCCGGCTAAAACCGTACAGACCGGTACTAAGGGCGGTCAGACGGTCGAGCTGAAGCTCGCCAACAGCGACGATCACACCTTTAAGGTTCACAAGATTTCGTCCGCAGACGGTCGCAACCTGATGGGCGCTACCTTTGAGGTGCGCGGCATCGACAACAACTTCAAACACACCTACACCACTGACGCGCTGGGCGAGTTTGAAATTCAAGGCCGCGACCTGCCGACCGGCTCTTTCGAGGTATATGAGATTGCCGCGCCGGAGGGTTACGCTACCGATGGTTCGGATATTCAGACTTTTGCATGGGATAACTCCAAGGACATCGAGCTGTCCTTTAAGGACGCACCGCGACCGGGCATTAAGATCTACAAGTATGACAAGGATACCAAGATGCCGCTGGAGGGCGCAACCTTTGAAATCCGCCGCGATGGTCAGGTACTTGCAACCGTAAAAACCGATGTAAACGGCAATGCCGGACTGTACGAT
>JAIIAN010000004.1 GCA_022717655.1 Bacillota bacterium
GTTGGAAGTACAACAGAATAATTATCTTAAGTATAGTATATTCTAACCATAGAAACAAGAAATTTGAAAAAATAAGTGAAACAGCTAAAGGAGAATAGAAGATGAGCAAAATAGAAAAAACAGAAGAAATGTTCTGCTACCAGTGTGAGCAGAGAGCAGGATGCAGTGGATGTACAGGGGCAAGAGGAGTCTGTGGAAAGAGCAGTAAAACGGCACTCCTTCAGGACAAATTAACCGGAAGTCTGGTTGCGCTTGCAGAGGCAGTGGGAGACCAGAAAGTATCTGAAAAGACAGACCGTATTATGATTGAAGGATTGTTCGCAACGCTTACAAACGTAAACTTTGATGATGAAGCGTTAGAAAAATTAATTGAGACAGTGCTCAAAGAAAAAGAGGTTTATGCGTCAGGATGTTCGGTATGTCAAGCTCCATGTGGACGTATGGAAATCTACGAAATGGAAAAAGTATGGAGAGAGCCGGATGAGGATATCAAATCCTTGAAATCATTATTATTATTCGGACTTCGTGGGATTGCAGCTTATGCTTATCATGCAATGGTGCTTGGATATAATGATGAAGAAGTGAACCGTTTCTTCTACAAAGGAATGTCAGCTTTAGGACAGGACCGCACCATGGAAAATCTGCTTGGTATCGTAATGGAGACCGGTGCAGTGAATTTTAAATGCATGGAACTTTTGGATAAAGCAAACACCGAAACTTATGGAATTCCGGCACCGGCAGAAGTTTCTTTAAAAGTAGAAAAAGGACCATTTATCGTCATTTCCGGTCATGATTTAAAAGATTTGAAGATGCTATTAGAACAGACTGAAGGCAAAGGCATTAATATCTATACACATGGAGAAATGCTTCCGGCACATGCGTATCCGGAACTTCGCAAATACAGCCATTTAAAAGGTAATTTTGGAACAGCATGGCAGAATCAGCAGAAAGAATTTGCTAATCTTCCGGCACCGATTTTATTTACCACAAACTGCATTATGCCACCAAAAGAAAGTTACGCAGATCGTGTATTTACAACAGGTGTAGTAGCCTATCCAGGCATGCAGCATGTAGATGGAGAAGAAAAAGATTTTGGCGCAGTGATTGAAAAAGCGATTGAACTTGGTGGATTTTCTGAGGATAAGCAGTTTGCCGGAATCAATGGTGGAACAAAACTGACAACCGGATTTGGACATCATACAATTTTAGGCGCTGCTCCACAGGTAATTGAGGCTGTAAAAGCCGGAAAAATCAGCCATTTCTTCTTAGTAGGCGGATGTGACGGTGCACGTCAGGGAAGAAATTATTATACGGATTTCGTAAAAGAAGCTCCAAAAGATTCTATTATTCTGACTCTTGCCTGCGGAAAATACCGCTTTAATGACTTAGACCTTGGAACAATCGAAGGCCTTCCAAGAATTATGGATATGGGACAGTGCAACGATGCATTTGGCGCAGTTAAAGTGGCACTGGCTCTTGCTGAAGCATTTGAATGTGGTGTCAATGAACTGCCGTTGACACTGGTATTATCCTGGTATGAACAGAAAGCAGTCAGCATCCTTCTGACTTTGTTACACCTTGGAATCAAGAATATTTACCTTGGACCGACACTTCCGTCCTTTGTCTCTGAAAACGTATTAAATTATCTGGTGGAGAATTTCCAGATTTCACCGACGAGTACACCGGAGGAAGATTTAAAGAAAATTCTTGAAAAATAAAATAAGACAAGCTATTATCTATAAAAACGACACCTTTTCAAAAAAATGGCGAAAGGTGTCGTTTTTTGGCGATGAAAAAAGCGCACAAAATAGGGAAAATATGGTATAATGGGCATAAACCAAGAGGGGATTTAAAAAAAATGAGGGGAGGAGTATAAAAAGAGTGAAAAAAAGCAAATTTATACCTTGCAAAGGTGGAAAATAGGATGCAAAAGCAAAAGATAGTACAGAAAATTGACCCCGATATCATCCGTCTGTTAAAGGGAAGAAAAGAAGTGCCGGTCAATACAATCATTATTTTAATCAATATTGTGGTGTTCTTTTTGACAGAACTGACAGGTTCTTCACTTGATGGAAAACATCTGATTGAATGGGGTGCGGCATACACACCATTAATTCAGGAGGGGCATGAATATTATCGATTTTTTACCTGTATGTTTTTGCATTTTGGCCTGACGCATTTAGGCAACAACATGCTGGTTTTATTCTTTCTGGGAGATTGTCTGGAACGGGCAGTAGGAAGGGTACGTTACCTGTTCATTTACATATTCGGAGGAATAGGAGCCAGTCTGATTTCTTATCTGTCAGAGGTGCAGATAGGAGAAAACGTCGTGTCTGCCGGAGCATCCGGTGCAATTTTTGCTGTGGTGGGTGCACTGATTTATGTAGTAATCAGAAATAAAGGCAGACTGGAAAATTTTACGACAAAGAAGCTGCTGTTTTTGGCAGCATTGACTTTATATCATGGAGTAACAAGCACAGGAGTTGATAACGCTGCACATTTTGGTGGATTCTTGTGTGGAGTTGTCCTCGCAGTACTCGTTTACAGAGGACAGAAAAATGGCAGAGGGTTTCAAAAATTTTAATCAGAAATTCAAAAGATTCTGGTTTCACAGAATCGGAATTTTCAGGATGAACGTAGTTCCTTTTTCAGGGGTTGAGGTAAATTCAAGACTTCCCTTATGAGCTTCGGCAATCCGTTTTGAAATTGCAAGTCCCAGACCACTGCCGTCTGATTTATAAGAGACAAACGGTTCAAAGATAGAATCTTGATATTCCGGAGAAATCCCACATCCATCGTCAGTAACCTGAAAGGTCACACCAGTACCGTCTGATTCAATCGAGCAAGTGATATGACCACCCTCTTTCACCGCTTCAAATGCATTACGAAGCAGGTTAAGAAGTACCTGTTGGAGTCTGGTTTGGTCAACATATAACAAAGGAATTGGAGACAATTTATCAAAAGCAATTGAAACATTCTTCTTTTCCAAACTTGGAGTAATCGATTCAATTACATTTGCAAATAATGTATAGACGTTGGTGGATTCAAGATTCAGTCTGTGAGAATTGTTGTAACTGGAAAGTTCACTAAGCAGACCTCTGAGAAAATCCATATTTTCCATGATTTTTATCCAGTTTGGGTCTTGAGATAAATCAGGATGCTGTTTTTCCAGAATTTGAAGAAAACTGTTGATAAGTGTAACAGGATTGCGGATTTCATGCGAAATCTGAGAAAGCATCAGTTGATGTTTTTTGGATTGTTCCTGATAAAGTTTTTTGTAATCGATTGTTTTATTTTGTTTTTGAATCTGTGAAGTATCGGATGATTTTGTCATTTGGTGTTACCTCCTCTTTTTTTCTTGATAGTGTAGCACCGTTATTGCGAAATAGCAAACAAAATCATTCTACAAATTAATTGAAAATTCGACAATGACAGCAAGAAGGGAGAGATTTAAAATGTCAGATTGTATTTTTTGTAAGATAGCAGGAGGAGAAATTCCGGCAGCAACCATATATGAGGATAATGATTTCAGAGTCATTCTTGATTTAGGACCGGCAAGTAAAGGCCATGCGCTGATTTTACCGAAGGAGCATTATGCAAATTTATATGAAATTCCGGATGAACTTGCAGGAAAAGCAATGGTTCTGGCAAAGAAAATCATCACCGCAATGACTGAAGTATTAGGTTGTGACGGCTATAACATCGTACAGAACAATGGAGTAGCTGCAGGCCAGACTGTGTTTCATTTTCATATCCATCTGATTCCAAGAAATAATGAGGACCACGTAGGAGTAACATGGGTTCCTGGGGAATTGACAGAAGAGGATAAAAACGAAATCCTCGAAAAAATTTCTAAGATTCAGATACGTTAACAAGTGAAGATGACAGAGGAAAAATTACGTGAAGTTTATAACAGGTATTATCGACTGGTAATGAAAGCCGCTTATGATGTCTTAAGAGATTTTGATGATTCGCAGGATGTCTGTCAGGAGGTATTCCATAAGCTGACACAGAAGTGGAACAAGGTAAGTCCTGAAGATTATGCGGGATGGCTGTCATTAACTGCGAGAAGAAAGGCGTTGGATTTCCTCAGAAAAAGTTATCGTAAACATGAGATGATTGTTCTTGAACAGTCATATGAAAATGAAAAAGGGGAAATCGCAGAAAAGTTAATTTATCATAGAGAGGCAACGACGGGAGAAGACCTGCTTGATGTAATTATCAAACGGGAATTCACGACAGAATTTATGGATAGGCTATACGCCAGGAACCCTCAGTGGCACGAAATTATGACGATGCAGGTTTATGAACAGGCATCGGATGCAGAAATGGCGGCTGCTCTGGGTCTGACTATAGAAAACTTAAGAGTAAAAAAACATAGGATGAATAAGTGGATAGAAAAAATGTATGGAGACAAATACGATGACATATAAGAACATAATCCAGTGAATCTGGCAGAACAATACTTGTGGATAGATTTCCAAAAAAAATCCCTGTGCCAGATTTGTGGCACAGGGAAGATATTTATTTGTTGACTG
This sequence comes from Bacillota bacterium, assembly GCA_022717655.1. GTDB lineage: Bacteria > Bacillota > Clostridia > Lachnospirales > Lachnospiraceae > Blautia. Next base: position 4,539 of record JAIIAN010000004.1, read on the forward strand.
CCTGTTCAAATAACTGGACAATCTGTTCAATGGAATCCGTTTGTTTACTTTTTTCCATCGCTTGAATATACGAATTGCGGTTCTGATACAGGGTCTGGATGGATTCTAACAGTTTCTGGTTAGTAATTTCTTCCTCTTCAAGTACCATGCTGTAACCAAGCTTTTCAAATGAGCGGGCGTTGAGAATCTGGTCTCCACGACTTGCACGTGCGGAAAGCGGAATCAGCAGATTCGGTTTTTTCAGTGCACTGATTTCACAGATTGCGTTTGCACCTGCTCTGGAAATGACGATGTCAGCTAGTGCGAAAAGGTCAGCAAGCTCATCTTTGATATATTCGTACTGAACATAACCTTTGGTATCGGTTAAAGAAGAGTCCAGTTTACCTTTACCGCAAAGATGAATGACCTGGAAGTCTTTTAAAAGTTCAGGCAGAATGGCACGTATTGCATTGTTGACTGCAACCGCACCAAGACTTCCTCCGATGACCATAATGACCGGTTTCTCACTGGAAAGACCTGTAAAGGCAAGTGCTTTTTTTGGATTTCCGCTTAATAATTCCTGGCGGATAGGGGTACCGGTAAGTATGGCTTTGTTGGCCGGAAGTTCAGAGACAGTTTCAGGGAAGTTACAGCACACTTTAGTGGCAAATGGAATGGAAAGTTTATTTGCCAGTCCAGGTGTCATATCGGATTCATGGACGAAAGTAGGGATTTTTCGACGTCCTGCAGCAATAACAACAGGAACGGTAACGAAACCACCCTTAGAAAAAACAACATCAGGTTTCAACTGCTTCATGAGTTTTTTCGCTTCATGAAAACCTTTTAAAACCCTGAAAGGGTCAGTAAAGTTTTTGACATCAAAGTAACGTCGTAGTTTGCCAGAAGAGATTCCGTAATAAGGAATCCCCATTTCTTCAATCAGTTTTCTTTCCATACCCTGGTAAGAACCGATGTAAGAAATCTTGTAACCGAGTTCTTTCAGTCTCGGAATCATAGCAATATTTGGTGTAACATGTCCGGCAGTGCCGCCACCGGTGAGCACAATATGTTTCATTGGAACCTCCTGATAAATCAAAAATCAATGTTTCGATGTACAACATTCAATAAGACGGACATTGCAGCGTCTATTAGATAATATGATACAGTCGTTGTGAAAAGTCAAGAAAAGATAGGAAATTCATGAATAAAAACGAAGAAAACAGCGCAAAAAGCAGTACCTGGGCAGAAGAACAGTTCCGAAAAGAAGCAGATGAGCTGGTAAAACGTCTGGAAACAGATGACAGGTTCGATGGTTTTGAGCCACCGGAAGAACTGTTTCAAAAGCTGGTAGTTGAAGCTCGGGATGAGGGGCTGCTCGAAGAAGAAAACACAAAACGCCTTGAAGATGAAATCAAATCTACAGAAGAAAATACAAAAGAAAATCAGAATACAAAAGTGGTTAAGTTCTTTAATCACCGCATAAGCAAAAAATTCCTCGGCATGACCGCCGCAGCTGTGATAACCTGCTTTGGATTGTTTGGTGTGAGTATGAGCACACAAGGAGGCAGGAGTTATGTGATGGATAAAGCGAATGAAGTGTTGGGGGATGAGAAAAATACAGAAATAGAAAACAGTCAAGATAGATTGATTAGTGACAGAACAGAAGAAGAAGCCAGAAATGAGATAGAAGAGAAGTTGCAGGTGGAAGTGCCTGATTTTTTATATTTACCGGATAAAGTAGAGTTTGATTCTTATGAAATTGATGATACTGCTCAATCTGTTTATATTAGATATCGAAATGGTGAAGATTATATTTACTTTATAATACAGACAAATTATGTAGATAAAAGTGGACTTTACCGAAATGATGAGGGAGTTTGTCTAGGTAAAGTTGAAAGTGACTTATCTAGTGATTTGGAAGCAGAATTATGGAAGATAGAAGAGGAAGAAGAAATTCCGATGTATCTGGCACAATGGGACTATAAAAATTCTTACTATCGAATTTCCGGAAGAATAACAGAAGATGAAATGAAAAAAATCATCAAAGATGTTATGTATTAATCCGGAAAGGGGACTTCATTTGAAAACAGTAATTAGAAAATTAAAAAAATCAATAGTAGCGATGTTGGCATTATCTTTATTCTTAACCGTATCTTCTATTTCAGTATCGGCAGAGGGATTGGAAGATTTAGGAAAAGAAGTAGATGGCTCTATTTTAACAAATGAAGAATCAGCGGAAGCTATCTGGCAAAATGTAGCAAGAGGAAGCCTTTTGAATCAGGGAGTTGCTCAGATTAGTAATTTAGGTAATCGTACGGTTAATATTTATGGAGCAACGCTTGCTCATAGGACTTGTGATAAGTTAATTGTAAAAATGTATTTACAACGTTATGATGGTGGATGGGTAAATTGTGGAACTTATGGAGATACTGCAACTAATGCAGCATCCATGTCTCGCAGCTATAACGTAAAAGTTAAAGGTGGGTATTATTATCGAGTAAGAGTTGGTTGTATTGCCCAGAAAGGTAGCACTTCTGAATCTCAAATGCCAGTTACTAACGGCATCTGGATTCAATAATTTTTTATCCTAAGAACAATTTGTATTTTTAAGTATCCTTAAGTAAAAAAGTTTAAAATCCTGTTTTTGAAAAAATCATAAACTTTTATAAAATAATCTGAAAAAACTATCAAAATCCCCCTATTTGCGGTATAATAGTACTATCTTGAAAGTGCTTGAATTAAAACCGCAAAGGGGGTTTTTTTATGAAGTTGACATTTATAGGTGCGACTCATGAAGTTACAGGTAGCTGTTACTTTTTAGAAGCTGCGGGCAAGAGATTTCTCGTGGATTGTGGTATGGAACAGGGTCCTGACCAGTATGAGAATCAGGATGTGCCGGTTCCGATGTCGGATGTGGATTTTGCCTTGCTGACGCATGCGCATATTGACCATTCCGGAAATTTTCCTCTGGCTTATGCAAGAGGATTTCGTGGTCCGATTTATGCAACCGATGCAACCTGCGATTTGTGTGATATCATGCTTCGTGATAGTGCTCACATTCAGACCTTCGAGGCAGAGTGGCGAAACCGTAAGGCAAGAAGAAATGGGCAGCCGGAGTTTGTTCCGGCATATACGATGGAAGATGCCTTGAATGTAATTCAGCAGTTTGTTCCGTGTGATTATCATAAAATAGTTCAGCTTGCAGATGGAATTAAAGTTCGTTTTGTGGACGCAGGACATTTATTAGGTTCTTCGAGTATTGAGATTTGGATTACGGAAGATGGCGTTGAGAAGAAGATTGTATTTTCCGGTGATATCGGAAATACAGATCAGCCATTGATTAAAGACCCTGAATACCTTGAGTCTGCGGATTATGTAGTCATGGAATCTACTTATGGTGACAGAAGTCATGGAGAGCGCCCAGACTATGTGCAGGAATTGGTTGATATCTTAAGGCGAACCTTTAAGCGTCATGGAAATGTTGTTGTTCCTTCATTTGCAGTCGGCAGAACGCAGGAAATGCTGTATTTTCTTCGTAAGATTAAGGCAGATAACCTGCTTCCGGAATTTCCGGATTTTGATGTGTATGTTGATAGCCCGCTTGCTGTGCAGGCAACCAATATTTTTAAAGAGCATTATGTAGACTGCTATGATGAAGAGGCAATGGAACTTTTGAATCAGGGAATTAACCCGATTGCATTTCCGGGTCTGAAGCTTTCGATTACAAGTGATGAATCTCGTGCCATTAACTTTGATGAGCATTATAAAGTCATTCTTTCTGCAAGTGGTATGTGTGATGCCGGTCGAATCAAACATCATTTAAAACATAATCTGTGGCGTGAAAATTCTACGATTGTGTTTGTTGGATATCAGGCAGTTGGAACGCTTGGTCGTGCACTTTTGGAGGGTGCAAAGGATGTAAGACTGTTTGGTGAAGAAATTCATGTATCAGCAGAGATTGTAAGACTTTCGGGAATCAGCGGTCATGCAGATAATGAAGGATTGATGCGCTGGGCATCTGCATTTAAAGAAAAACCACAGCGTGTGTTTGTGACACATGGAGAAGATACCGTCTGTACACTCTTTGCAGAACGGCTGAAAAATGAACTGGGCTATGATACCTACGCTCCGTTTAGTGGAACGGTCTTTGATTTGGCAAATAATGTGCTGGAGAAAGAGACAGAAGGTATCATAATAGAACATGCAAAGGAGAAAGCGAAAGCACGCAAGGCATCTGGTGTTTATGCGAGACTTGTGGCTGCCGGTCACAGACTGCTTGCAGTTATCCGGCATAATGAGGGCGGAGCAAATAAGGATCTTGCAAGATTTGCGGACCAGATTAATTCGCTTTGTGACAAATGGGACAGATAGAGAAAGAGCCATCGTACAGAAAAATCTGTAGAAAATGTCTTCTGCAGGATATGGATGAAAACGAATATTTTACAGATTTGCGAAAGTACATCGCACAGATAGACAAAGATTTAAAAATAGAAGATGAGGAGTATCAAAACCGCCTTGCAAAATGTAAGGAGTGTGATAATCTGCTGAGTGGAATGTGCCGAATCTGTGGGTGTTTCGTGGAAATGCGGGCAGTGATGAAGAAAAATCACTGTCCGGCAGTTGAAAAGAGATGGTAGAAAAAAAGAGTGATTCTGAAAAACGGTTTCAGAACCACTCTTTTTCTATGCTTTATGCATTCTGGGTTTTCATTTGTTCTAATGCTTTAGCAAGCTGGTCCGGGCAGGATGTGCCACGACCACCGCAGTCAATTCCTTTTAAGCGGGAGATTGCTTCATCTACTTTCATTCCTTTTACCAAAGCAGCAACACCCTGAGTATTTCCATTGCATCCGCCATTGAATTTTACTGATTTTACAGTGTCACCGTCGAGTTCAATTTCAATAGAACGAGAACAGACACCTTTTGTATTAAATACTGCCATTTTAAAGTCCTCCATAAAATTAAGAATAATAAATAATTTTTTGTCTACGCACATTATAGCAGAAAAAAGATGCAGATACAATCAAATCTATTTACGAAAAAACCATCTGGTGCTACAATAGTTAGTATAAACTAATATAAGGGAGAGTAAACCAACTATATTTCTTGAGATTCGTGATTTGAACTACCCCAACCGACTCCACGTCGGATGGGGTTTTCTGCTCTATAATAGATAAAAAAATCCTTTGGACAGGGGGACAGTTTTGTTGAGGTCTTAAAGGGAATCAATCTGGAAATCAACAGAGGAAAGTTTTGTGTCTTGCTTGGACCATCGGGTTCAGGAAAATCTACATTATTAAATATCATCGGGGGAATCGACGGAGCAGACAGTGGAGATATCTGCATTGATGGGGAAAAAATGTCAAACATGAACGAGAAGCGTCTGACGTTATACAGAAGAAAACATCTGGGTTATATTTTCCAGATGTATAACTTAATTCCGAACCTGACAGTGGAGGAAAATATTGAAGTCGGAGCGTATTTAAGTGACAAGCCGCTTGAGATGGAAGAACTTCTGCGCACGTTAGGTCTATACGAACACCGAAAAAAACTGCCAAACCAGCTTTCGGGTGGACAGCAGCAGCGTACTGCCATTGGGCGTGCAATTATTAAAAATCCGGACATCCTGCTTTGTGATGAACCGACAGGTGCGCTTGATTATAAAACTTCAAAAGAAATCTTAAAATTAATTGAAACCGTAAATCAGAAATATGGCAATACAATTATCATGGTAACGCATAACGATGCCATCAAAGATATGGCAGACCGTGTGGTGCGCCTGCGTGATGGAATGATTCGAAAAAATTATGTGAATGAAGCACGTGTAAGTGCCCAGGATTTAGAGTGGTAAATGGGAAATAGGGGAGTGACAGGAAAAGATGAAAAATCCTTTAAGAAAGAGACTGTTTCGTGAGCTGAAAGGTGAGGCAGGGAAATATTTTGTCATTTTCTTTTTGCTGATGAGCATTATTGGATTTGTGTCCGGTTTCCTTGTGGCAGACGGAAGCATGCTGACTGCTTACAATGAAAGCTTTGAGAAATATAATATTGAAGATGGAAATTTCACGGTCAAAGAAAAAGTAAACCGTGCACAGCAGAAAGAAATTGCAAAATCAGATGTGACATTATATGAAAATTTTTATGTAGAACCAGTGCTGACAAATGGAAGCTACAGTCTGCCGACTTATGTGACATTATGGAACGGTGAAGCCTTTGTGATGACGACAATTGTGCCGGTTTTTTTGATGGCAGTGATTAATTTCTTCCTATTAAAAAGAACATTATCGTTGTCACCACTCAAATTTTTAAGAAGGGATTTAAAGAAAAGAAAACAAAAACATACCTTACCGTTGAGTGCCAGGCTTCCATTTTTCTCAAGATTCCGGCTTCGTGTGATTTTCCAGAATGTCAGCAATTATGTTGTGCTTACAGTCGGAATTCTATTTGCAAATCTGCTTTTGATTATCACGCTTCCACTGGAAGAAAAAATGTTGGAAGTGATTTTTACTCAGATGATGATGACAAGTATGAGCGGATGGATTCCATTTTATGTAAGTCCAACACTGTTTCCAGAAATGTTTGCAATCGGAATTTTAACTTACGCAGTAGTTGCAGTCATCGAATATCGGAAAGTGCGAAAGATTCCGATGGAAGAAGCCTTGAAAAATGTAGAGTGAAAGGTGGGAGAAAAAGTGGAAAAGAAGATAAGAAATGCATTTATGAAAACTTATGATGAGTATATGAAACAGTATCTAAGCGGAGTTGACTCTTTAAAAGAAGGAGTGGATGCTTTAAAGAGTGGAATGCAGGTATTAAATGAAAACAAGACGGCGCTTGGAAGCGGGGCTCAGGCATTAGCAGACGGATTGAGTCAGTTTTCAAACAGTCTGTCAGCGATTTCATTCGGGGACGCTTCCGGTCAGAGCGGATTTGATTTTAGCGGAGTGGAAAATGCAATGGTCGCATTGGTGGCAGATGGTCAGAAATTAACCGACCTTGCAGGCGATGACTTGACGGATTTGACAACAAAAATTCGAGGATTAAAACAAATCGATTCCGAGTATCAGAATTTCGGGGGCATTTATGAAGGTCAAAGTGGAAGCGTACGATTTATTATTGAGACAGAAGAGATAAAAAAATAAGAAGAAAGAAATACGCTCTTGTTGAGGATAAGAGCGTATTTTTTGCAATTTCGACATAATCCGACAATCTCTTTTATTGACAAAAGAATTATGAAAAGTTAGAATGAAACTACAACATACGATAGAGTTACGGTATTTAGGGAGTAGACCGTAACAAAGTGTAGAACGCAGGATTCTAAGAAGTATATGTCAGCTTACACTGATCAGAATCATGCGCCAAGTTCAAGTGGGTTCGACTTGAATTCAGTTAAAAAACGGTAAAAAATCCTTTGAATGAAGGGGTGCATATGGATGAGTAAGGAATTACCAATTTTAAAGGTAACGATGTTGGGACGTTTTTCTGTGACATGGGGTGATAAGGTGATTGCCTTTAAACGGACAACATCAACAAAGGTATTACAACTGTTTCAGATTTTGTTGTATACAAAGGAGACAGGGATTCAAAGAACACGTCTGTTAGATTATCTTTACAGCAGAGATGAACTGGCAGATATGGCAAACAACCTAAGGGTGACTTCTCATAGACTCAAAAAAATGCTTGTGGATGCGGGAATGCCAGAGTATGATTACATACAGATTAAAAAGGGAATCTATAAATGGAACAGCCCGATGGAAGTTGAGGTAGATGCTTTAAAATTTGCTAAATTAATTGAACAGGCAAAAGAGGTACAAGATACAGAATGTCAGATGAAAATGTTAGAAGAGGCCTGCAGAATTTATAGAGGTGAATTTCTTCCAGAACTTTCTGGAGAAGACTGGGCATTGCTTGAAAGTGTAGAGTATAAAAAACTTTATGAAAAAGCACTGAAAAAAGTATGTGATTATAAGAAAGTACAGAAAGAATATCAAAAAGTACTGGAACTTTCAAGGACAGCTTCTGAGATTTACCCGTTTGACGAATGGCAGTCTGTAATGATGGAAGCTCTAGTTTCAATGAATAGTTACAAAGAAGCGATTCAGGTTTATGAAGATACCGCAAAATTTTTCTTTGCAGAACTTGGAATCAGTCCATCTGAAAAAATGATGCATCAGTTTAAACAGATGAGTGAGAGGGTAAGTTATAAACCACAAGTATTGAATGATATTTGTGGGGGATTAAAAGAGGAAAGTGAAGAGAAAGGTGCATACTATTGTAGCTTTCCAAGTTTCCGTGATACTTACCGTCTGGTTAGTCGTATTATTGAAAGAAACGGGCAGTCTGTTTATTTGATGTTAGTTACTTTAACAGATGGAAAAGGACGCCCGTTGCAAAATAAGGAGCGTTTGAAGGTATTATCAGAAGAATTAGGTCATACAATTAAATGTTCGTTGCGTAAAGGGGATTCCTATACAAGATATAGTCCCAATCAGTTTTTGATCCTACTGGTAGGTGCAAAATTAGAGAATTGTCCACAGATTTTTGATAGGATTACAAAATATTTTAGCCGTGAACATAAGACATGGGTTCAATATTTAGAATATTATGTATCATCTGTTGTAGATGTAGAACAGAAAAAATCTAAAATTACTTTTAATAAGCAGGACGGTCTTTGAAGGTTAAGAAGTGAAGGGGTGGTGCGTGAGAAAATGAAAAACGGGCAGAATATGAGCCGAATAAAGGCGGCACCGAATCTCGTAAATATATGTGTAGATGAAATTACACAGGAAGAAATAAGAGGACACCTTTATCATTGTTATCAAAAAGAGGCAGTTGTTTTTAAAAACGTAGTTGAACTTTTAGAAGAAATGGAAAAACTGTATGATAAAATTCATTTTCCGGAATCATCAACAGAAAGCAGATCTTTTTTAAAAAAGAAACCGTTAGAGAGAAGAACAATAGTTCATCAGGTTGTGGAACCTGATGCTGTCTTGAAACAAAGAGGAAAGAGTGGAACTTTTTTTGTCTGCGTTCAATATCGTCAGAACACAACCTGGCAGGGAGAAATAATTTTGCCGGAAGTTGAAGAAATGTATGAATTTTCGAGTGCACTGGATCTAGTTAAAATCATTAATAATACTTCAGTTTTTTAAGGTACAAAAGAAAAAACATTACCATCCGATCTGTGGTAGTGTTTTTTTATGGGAAAATTTAATAAAAAAATAAGATGTAATGCTTTTTGTAATGGGCAATACAGTAGAATGATTACATACTTAAAAAGTTATGTCATTATTTAGTAGGAAGAAAGGAGGCGAAGATATTGTGGCAAAGAAAAAAGAGTCAAAAACATTTATTGTAAAGATTAACGAATGTCGAAATTCAACCTGGCAGGGAAGTATATTATGGGCAGAAACAAAACAGGAACAATATTTTCGCAGTGCCTTAGAATTGTTGAAGTTGATAGAGGGTGCAGTAACTGAAGACGAGGATGAGATAGTAGAAGGAGGAAGCCATGAAAAGTGAGAAAAGTAAAAGAGTTCTGGCGTTTGTGCTTTGCATGGTTCTGATGCTGACAACCAGCATGTCTACTATGGCAGAAGGTGGTTTTGTAGGTGAAACCTCTTCTGAGTCCATGGCAAGTCAAGAACCTGAAACACAAGGTACAGAAACGACTACAACAAAAGAAACGCAGCTTGAAGAAGTCAAAGAAGAACTAAGTACACCGGATGGGACAACATCAGAAGTGGGAAAAGAAGCAGAAACAGTGGCAGGAAAAACTGTTTCTGAAGAAGGTGTACAGTCTGAAGAGGCTGAAATCAGACATGAATTTCAAGATGAAAACGGAAACGTACTTACAAGCGTTACCGCAAATCTTCCAGAGGGTGCATTTGAGGCACTCACTTCTGATATCGTAATGGAAGTAAGAGAACTAGATGCAGAAACTCAAGAACATATAAAACAACTAATCGATGGAAATCTTTCAGAAACACAAATAATTGGAAATTACCAATTCTATGAAATTATCTTTAAAGTAAACAATACAATACAAAATCCAAGAAAACCAGTTAATATTACAATTGAAGAAAACAATACCAACATTCAGACAACAGATACGAAAAAAGTAAATGTGTTCTATCTGGAAAAAGCAACTGAAGAAAACAAAAAAGAATCCGATGAGATTTTAGGCATAACAGCAAAGACAGACTTAGAAGAAGCACTTAAGGCGGAGGGAAAAAGTACAGATAATCTTGATGAATATGTGTACTCTGATGTCAGCTTAAATTCAGAAGCAAGTGCAGTGAATAAGGTGATGCTGAAAGCTGAAAAATCTGGGGTTTATGGATGTTATGTGAAAGAAGAGGCTGAGAGAAAGGCTGAAGATGAAAAAACAGTTGAAGAGATAGAAGAAATAAAAGAAGAGACTACAACAGAAGAGACAGCAAAATCTGAAACTGAGACAAAAGAAGCCAAAGCCAAACTTACATACGAAGACGAAGACGTCACAATTAATGTTACAGAAGAAAAAGAAGGTGCGATTCCAGAAGGAACAACCCTAAGTGTAACACCAATTAAAAAAGACACCAAAGAATATACCGCAGTAGAGGAAAAATTAAATCAGAAAGCAGAAGACGAAGAGTACTCTATAGCAGGATTTCTGGCGTATGACATTACCCTTACAGATAAAGATGGAAATAAAATCGAACCAGATGGAAATGTTAAAGTCACAATGGACTACAAAAAAGAAGTATTACCGGAAGGTGTTGATACAGAAAACAAAGAACTTGCTGTTACAGTGATTCATCTTGAAGAGGATAAAGATGGAACAGTAAAACAGGTTGTCGATATGGTTGCTGATGAGAAAGAAGAAGCAAGCGTACAGACAACAGATGAAACGAAGGTAACAAAAGCAGAGTTTGTGACAGATAGTTTTTCTGATTATGCGATAGCGTGGTATGCAAGTAATGATTATAGGCATTATGATCGAGCTTCAGGATTATATACAGTTGATACCGCTGACCATATCAGTGATGGTATTACGATGCGGATGATTGATTTGGATTCACCTGGAGGACCACAATTCCAAATAGGAAAAACAAAGAGGAGTTCTGATTTAGTCAATTTGGGTGGCGGATACTATGCGATAAACACAGATCAGTGGGGAAACACCAGTGATGGAGCAGCAGGAACAATCAAGCAGGGATTGTTAAATAAAGTCCTTGGGACGAATGGATATCCGACAACTACAGGAACAAATACCTGTATTACTAGTACCAGTAATGGAAAGGTTACAGGTACTGGAAGTGGTCTGAAAGGAACAGCAGGTCAAAGTTTATCAAAACTTTTTGATGGAGGTACAACTGTTAATCATCTGTTCCGACAGGATATCTTAGATGATACTGGTTATTATGAGTACAGTAGTTTTGAAAATTATGCGTATTTAAATGGTAGTAACTTTAAAGTATATGATGCAATAGGAACACCTGATAATGCAGATTATTACTATTTCCAGCGTGGTAATTTCATGCCATATAATGATATTGAATCATCAAAACTTTCCAGTAATAAAAAATGGTATGATGAAGATGGAAAGGCATTAGAGACGACATATAGAGGTGATGTGTATAAGAACCCAAATGCTAAAACACTTTATCTCTCACAGGGAGATATAAATTATCAATTTGGCATGTATATGGGAGCAAGTTTTTTACAGCCGAAAGACGGAATGATTAAATCACCGAAAGATGATTCTTCAAATCAGATGGTGTATGAATTTAATGGTGATGATGACCTGTGGATTTATATTGATGGCGTGTTAGTACTTGACATTGGTGGTGTTCACGATGCCCATTCTGGTGAGATTAATTTCGCTACAGGAGTTGTTAGTTGGAAAGATGGTGTGAGAAAACAGGACACTGTAACACTTAAAAAAACAATAAAACAGCTTTTCAAAGATGCAGGGAAACTTCCAAATGGAAAGGATTGGAATGACAGCGAGGCAGAGAATTTTTTTGATGGTGACACATTTGCAGACTATACATCCCATTCCTTTAAAATGTTCTATATGGAACGTGGTAAAGGTGCATCTAATCTTCACATGAAATTCAACCTTCAGGTTATTCCAGATGGTCAGGTAGAAGTTAGAAAAGAACTGAAAAATACAGATAAAGAAAAATACAGTAATGTAAAATTTGCTTTCCAGGTCTATGCACAGAAACAAACTGGTGAAGATGCACAGGGAAATGCAATATATGGGAATGAGTATGAAGTATTAGAGGGTGCAACTTATAAAGATACAGGCGAAGCTGTTGAATCTGGAACAATAGACGAGTATGGAAAAGTATTTTATCTGAAGCCAGATGAATCCGCAGTATTTAAGAAGTTACAAGCCAATCGAAAGTATTATGTGGTAGAAATTGGAGTAAAATCAGACCATTATGATAAAGTATTTATTAATGATGTAGAGTGCACAACATATACTGAGGATAATCAACTTTCTGGAGTATTTAATTATGAAACGAATAAAGAAGAAGTAGCAAACAGGCCGTATGTGATTTACAAAAATAATTGTTCAGCAGCCAACAAGCGTGAACTTCAAATTACGAAGCAGATGAGAGACGGTCAGGTAACAAGTGATACATTCTCATTTAAAATTCAGTTATCAAATAATGATGAGAATCCAAGCTTAGTACCTTATGCAAATGGTGATTATTATCTGAAAGATTCAAATAATAATTATTATCGCTTTGCAAATGGTGAGCTGGTACAAATAACGGATACAAATAATCTTGTTTGTGGAAAGACAGACGCAAACGGAGTGGTTACTGGAGTGCCAGCTGGTTACACAGTAGTTATAACACAGATTCTTTCAGGAACAAACTTCTTAGTAGAAGAAGTAAATTTGGATACTCAGAATTACTTAGAACCTGAAAAGAAAGTTGATATGAATACCTGTGGAACAGCAACAGTTGATAATGCGGATGGAACCATTGAATTGAATAAAGATGCTCAAGTAACGATTGCAAACAAAATAAAAGAACTTGATGAGCCGGAAGCTCCATTTATTGAAGTGACTAAGACATTTAATGGTTTAACAAAAGAGCAGATTAGAGAATTGGCAAAAGCAAATCCTCCGTATCAGATAACCGTAACAAATGGAAGTGATACAAGAACACTTACAATGGATGTGGATAAGTTTGACGAAAACCTGACTGGAAAAAATACAACTTGGACTTATACCTGGAAATTGGAAGATTGTTCAACAGGAACTTACAGAGTTGTTGAATCTAATTATGAAAAAGATGGATATCAGGTAACTCCAACAATTAATGGTTCAAATGGAGATAGCGCAGATGTAACAGTTAAGCAAGCGACGATTGAATATACTTCAACCATGAGAGAAACAACATGTTCCGCACAGGATTATAAAGTTGGAGAAGTAAATCTGATTGTTGCAAAATTAACTCAAAACCAAGGATATTTTGTTTGGACCAGACAGCCCGCAAGTATTAAAGCAAGAATGGCAATTGTTGATTTGATTTCAAATGGAATAGGATTTTCACCAAAAGCAGTTTTAGAGAAATGTTATTTCTTTAGTGGAGTGGATAAGATTAGTTCTACACTTACATTCCGAGATGGAGAGATTACTTACGATGGTGAAAACATTATGCACTTTGATAAATCAAAACAATGGGCAATGTTTGCAACAGGTAATTATACAGTGAAAGATGGTCAGGATGCAGAAGTAGAACTTACTAATACCTATCAGGAAGAAACGGCAGACCTTGATTTGGTAAAAGTTTCAGAAAATAATATAGACTTAAAATTGGATGGAGCAGAATTCCAACTGTATAAGAAAGATGGTAAAGATTATCAAAAAGTTGGAGATGTTTTAACTGTCAAGAATGGAGCAAATGAGATAGAACTCAAAGGTTTAAAACCAGGAGAATATTATCTCGAAGAAACAAAAGCCCCAACAGGTTACTTGCTTTTAGGTAATAAAATTTACTTCAAGCAGGAAAAAGGTGAGATTATCTTAACAGATATGGCAGGTAATCCACTTACTCAGGAACCGACACAGTGGTTCTTAAACACAGATGGAAAGAATGTATTAACAATTAAGAATCAAGTTGTATACGATCTTCCAAGTACCGGCGGTTCGGGTATCTATCGATATACGATTGGCGGCGCATTGCTTATGATGGCTGCGGCACTAATCTTATATAAAAACAAATCCAAGGAGGTGCTGAATAAATAACAAATGAGTTTATGTTTTCAGTGACTTCCAAATTGCGAAAGTAAAGGGGAAACCAAGGAACGAAAGAAACAAATAATTAAGTAAGGGAAATCCTAGAAAGAAAAGGAGAGAGAGAGTATGAGTAAACTTAAAAAGATGTTATCATTGGTAGTAGCAATGGTAATGGTACTTGCAACCACATTAACTGCATTTGCAGCACCAAACACGGAAAGTCCGTACACAAGCAAAATTAAAGTGACAGGTTTATCATCCAGAGAAGAGACAACAGTTAAACTTTATAAGGTAGTAAGTTTTGATGAAGCAAATAGTAAATGGGTAGTAGCAGATTGGGCAACTGCTGATGTAGATACAACAAAGAACCCATTTGAAATTGATTGGGAAGCCTTAAATGGAAAAGTTGGAACTATAACCGCAGATTATACGCTTACAACAGAGCCGGTAGGAGAAGAATATACGACTTCTGTTGAACAGGAAGTTCCAGTTGGAGCATATTTGATTATTGCTAATGGTGAAAAAGCAACCTATACAGTAATGGGTGCAAACACATACGACAAAGATCAGACTTATATGGCATCTAAAGATGTTACAGTAATAGCAAAAACATCTGGATATGTAACAGATAAAGAGGCAAATGATCACTTTGTAGCAAGAGGACAGGAAGTTACATTCAACGTTAAAACAACATTCCCTACATTTACTGAAGCAGCACCAGAGGGCGGACATAAATATTATATCGAAGATACTCCTACAGGGCTGGATATTATAGAACTTGTAAGTGTTACAGTTGGTGGAACTGATGTAAAGAGTGAAGTAGTTGCAACAGAAGAGGGTGCTACAACAAAATATACAGTTGATTTTAGCAGTTTAATCGGTACAGAAAATGAAAATGCTGGTAAAGAAGTAGTTCTCGTATACAAAGCAATTGTAACAGCAGATGATGGATATCAGAATACAGCTAACTCTTATAGAGATGGTCATACAGTTGGAGAACCAGGTGAAGAAAAAGGTTATACTGGTGATATTACAATTACAAAGTATGCAGAAAATGGTACAACTGTATTAAATGGTGCTAAGTTCAAAGTATATAAAGGAACAAAAGATCAGCATGGCGAAGCTTTAAAATTTGTTCAGAAGACAACAGGTGAATATAAATTAGCAGAAACAGATGAAGAAGGCACAGTTGAAGAAATTGAAGCAACAAATGGAACAGTGAAAGTAACAGGTCTTGATGAAGGAAATTACTGGTTTGAAGAAATTTTAGCACCAGCAGGTTATTCCATTAATGAAGATGGTGTTACTGTTGAAGTAGTAGAAAATACAGAACAAAATGTAAGTTTTAAAGGTTCTTTAACAGATACTAAACTTTCTTCCTTACCATCCACAGGTGGTATCGGTACTACAATCTTCACAATCGGTGGTTGTGTAGTTATGATTGCAGCAGCAGGTTTATTCTTCGCAACTCGCAGAAAATCTGCTAAATAATTGAATTAAATAAGCAACAATTGAAATGCCTATTTTGTAAAAAACCAGGGCGGCTCGCCCGCCTTGGTTTTTTATATAATAAAAGAAATTATTACAACAATAAGGAGAGTCCGGATGAAGAAAAGAGTTACTACCATATTAATCATAATTATATTTTTAGTCGGGTTGTCCTTGCTGTTGTATCCCTTGGTTGCAAATCAGTGGAACAATCACAGGCAGAAGCAGCTGATATCCGGTTATGAAGAAGTCGTTGCACAGAAAGAAAAAGATGGGGAAATTAATTATGAGCAGGAATGGAAAAATGCCAATGCATATAATGATTCTCTTCAGCCATCCATTCTTCCTGATTCTTTTGCAGTTGCAGAGGCTTCCGATGAGAAAGACAGCAATTATTTTTCTTGTTTAAACCTTGGTGGTGATGGTATGATGGGATATATAGAAGTGCCTAAGATTAATATCAAAATTCCCATTTATCATACAACAGAAGATGAGGTGCTTCAGAAAGCAGCCGGTCATCTGGAAGGAAGTTCACTTCCGGTTGGAGGTAGGGGCACACATGCAGTTATCTCTGCACACAGAGGACTACCGAGTGCCACACTTTTTACAGACCTTGATAAACTCGAAGAGGGAGACCATTTCCTTCTCTATATATTAGATGACGTGCTTTGTTATGAAGTAGATAAAATTTCAGTCGTTGAACCAAAAGAAACAGATGACTTAGCAGTAGAGGAAGAGAAAGATTTGGTAACGCTTCTGACCTGTACTCCTTATGGCGTGAACAGTCACAGACTTCTGGTTCGAGGACACAGAGTAGATTACGAGACAGCCGATATAGAAGAGGCATCCACACCACTTGGAGGAGTCAGTCTCCATACCAATTATGGATTGTGGGTTGTTGTCGGACTGGCAGTAACAGGAGTATTTATTCTTGTACTCTATTGTTATGATAAGAGAAGAAAATCAAAGGAACAGTAGGGATGCATTATGAAGAGAAAAATTTCGGGTATTCTGTTTGGATTAATGTTTCTGGTTGGATTTGCAATTTTGATTTATCCAACGGTTTCCAATCAATGGAATATATACCGGCAGAATCAATTGATTTCATCTTATGAAGAGTTAATCGGAAAGATGGCAGAAGAGGATTTTACAAAGGAATGGGAAAAAGCAAATGCTTTTAATGATACGATTATCCATAACAATATATTTGGTGATGTTTTTGGAGAAAATGGAGACGATATTAAAAATACCGAATACTGGAAGATTTTAAATGTGGGAAATGACGGTGTCATGGGATATTTATCCATTCCAAAGATTAATGTGAAGCTGTCCATTTATCATGGAACAGCGGATGATGTGCTTCAGACAGGAATCGGTCACTTAAATGGAACCAAGCTTCCAATCGGTGGGGAGAGCACACACAGCGTACTGGCAGCGCACAGGGGTCTGCCGAGTGCCAGATTGTTTACCGATATTGACCAGTTAGAACGTGGAGACATGTTTTACATTCACGTTTTGGATGAAACGCTTGCTTATCAGGTTGACCAGATTTTAGATATGGTGGATAAGGATGACAATGAGACGCTTCAAAAGGCTCTCCAGATTGAAGAGGGTCAGGATCATGTAACGCTATTTACCTGTACGCCGTACGGTGTAAACTCTCACAGACTTTTAGTCCGTGGCACAAGAGTACCGTATAACGGAGAGGAAGAGATAGAATCTACAGCCGCAGAATCCATGTTGAAATCAATTCAGAATTACTACATGATTTATCTGATACTTGGATTATCGGTAACTTTACTTGTAATACTTTTGATGAGGTTCCTGATTAAACCTGGAAAGAAGAAACACAAAAAAGAATAAAAAAGAATAAGAAAGAACAAGAAAGACTTTTCAGTACAGGATAGTTACTTATCTGTTATCAGAGGGGAGGAAATGTGAAGATGAAGAAAAAACTAAAAAAAGGAAGCGCATTGGCTCTGGCTCTGGTGTTGACACTTTCCACCGTAGTAATGTCCAAAGTTCAGGCTGCTATCAGTATTGAAACTGACCGGCAGTGTTCTGTGAAATTTGAGCTGGATGCGGTTTATCCGGAACTTTCAGGGGAGAATATGACAATTCCGGTTCGCATGTATAAGGTAGCAGATGTGAATCAATATGGAGAGTATCAGACCTTAGCCGGATTTGAAGAATTGAAGCTGGATTCCATCAGTAGTAAGACAACAGCACAAGAATGGGAAGAGAAAGCCAAGAGTGCAGTGAAGGCAGTAGAAGAAAACCAGACAGAGGCAACAGCTTCTGATAATCTGATTGGAGGCAAGGGCAGTGTGGATGGGCTTTCAGTCGGAATGTATCTGGTAGAGGCAGAAGAAGTGCAGTCGCCATATTATACTTACAGTTTTACACCATATTTGATTTCCCTGCCGAACAATCAGTACTATGTAACCGGAAGTGATGAGTGGCTTTACGATGCATCAACCGGATTAAAACCAGACCAGCAGGAACGGTATGGCGACCTTCAAATCGATAAAACCTTAACTTCTTACAATGAGACAATGAAGGGTGCTTCTTTTGTGTTTGATATTGAGGCAGAAGTAAATGGAGAAATCGTTTACAGCGATGTGGTTTCCATGGTATTTGATGGAACAGGTACGAAAAATGTTGTGGTAAAAAATCTTCCGGCAGGCGCAAATATTACCGTAACAGAAGTTTACAGCGGTTCCAGTTATGAAGTGACCGGAGAGGCAGAACAGACCACTCAAATCATCGCAGATGAAATGGTTTCCACAGCGTTTGAAAATCAGTATGATGGAAAATTAAATGGTGGTTCTAGTGTAGTCAACCATTTTGAATTTACTCCAAATGAGAAAACTGCAGATGACCAGAAACAGTCAGCCGAAGATGGTGTCTGGGACTGGCAACAGCAGACAGACAGTACACAGGCACAGGAATAAGGGGAGGGTTAAGCAATGAAGAAAAAGTTGAATAAGAAAACGCTTTGTCTGACTGCTGCAGCTCTTACACTTACCGCAGGGCTTTCTGTGGGAGGTGCTATGGCGTACTTTACAACCTATGTTACCGCACAGGGCGGACAGGAATTAAGTCTTGGATTTACCGAGATTGTTCCAGGTGAAGAAGTCAGTGACTGGACAAAGCATATCAAAATTGAAAATACCGGTGATTACGAGTGTTATGTAAGAGTAAAGGTATTTGCCGGAAGTCAGTATGAGGAAGGACTGGTCTACTCCGATGAGAGTGGAAAATGGACTCCAGGAGATGACGGATATTATTACTATTCCGATATCATCGAACCGGGAGCAAAGAGTGAAGAATTACTGGTAAAAATCAGTAACATGAATCTTCCGAAAGATTTTAATGTAATTGTTGTTTCAGAATGTACTCCTGTTATCTTAGATGCAGATGGAAATCCAAGTGCAGACTGGACAAAGAAAGCAGATGTAGCGCAGACTGAGGAGGTGGGTGAGTAATGAAAAAGAAGAAAAAATCCTTTTCTGTAAAGCCCGTTTTCCTATTTGCAGTCGCCGGTCTTTTAATTCTCGGCAGTACCGTAGGAAGTACAAGAGCGGCATTGACTTATTACAGTGAAAATTATGCAGTGCAGGCAGAGGTTTCCAAAATTGGTGTCAGTCTTTTAGAAAATGGTGAGTTAATCAGTAAGAGAGATTATGATAAGGATAATCAGTGGACAGAAGAACATGGAGAACTTCTTAAAAATCTGGTTGGAAAAGATGAAAAGTTTGCTCTTGGAAAATCTTATGATGAGGCATTAACCGTACAAAACAGCGGTTCGATTGATACATTCGTAAGAGTCATCCTTACAAAGAGCTGGACCGATGCAGACGGAAATAAAAATACCAAACTTTCCCCAGACTTAATTGATTTGAATCTGCTTACAGACAATGGCTGGGTGATTGATGAGAGTGCAACCACAAAAGAGCGTACCGTTCTTTATTATACCAAGCTTCTGCCGGCAGGAGAAAGTGCTCCGGCATTAACCGATACGTTAACGGTTGACCCGTCTATCGGAACCAAGGTAAAAGAGCAAGTGGTTTCAGAGGAAGATGGTAAAAAGACCATCAAAACTATTTATGAGTACGATGGATATCATTTCACCATTGATGCGGAAGTCGATGCCGTACAGACCCACAATGCACAGGATGCAATCAAGAGTGCATGGGGTGTCGATGTAACAGTTTCAAAAGACGGAAACAGTATCAGCTTACAGCAGCCATAGGAGGTGCACGATATGTTAAAAAAGAATATTTTGTGCCTGGTCATGGCGGCTGTTATGACATTTGGCACAGTAACAACTGCGAAAGCAGAAGAGATTACAAGCAGTAAAGACTGGACAGTGGATTTTAAGAATGATAAGTTAAACAGCAACTTTACCTCAAAGGAAATCGCAGAAGAGGTTTACGGACTGCTTCCTGGTGACACCATGAAGATTGGCGTGAAGATTAAAAACTCAGAGAGCGTTCAGACAGACTGGTATATGTCCAATGAAATCTTAAAGAGTCTGGAAGATGAGAGTCAGGCGGAAAATGGAGCTTACACTTACAAACTTTCGTATAAAGATGTTTCCGGTGAGGAAACCGTACTTTATAACAGTGATACCGTAGGTGGAGAGGATAAGAAAAGCGGAGAAGAAGGTCTGCATCAGGCAACAAATTCCATGGAAGATTATTTTTATCTGGACCGTCTGGACAAAAATGAAACCGGAACAGTGGAATTAGAGGTTGGACTTGAGGGTGAAACTCAAGGCAATGCTTATCAGAATACACTTGCAAAGTTACAGTTGAATTTTGCAGTCGAAAAAGTTTCCACAAAGACCAAGGTGGAAAAGGGAGAAAATAAAGTGGTCAAAAAGACGATGACCGGAAAATCTTCGACGATTAGAAGAACAGCGGTGACAAGTCCAAAGACCGGTGATACTATGCATGCATTATTATTTAGTGCGATTGCACTGGTAAGTGGAATTGTGGTATTGATTATCGCAGTTTTGGCAGTAAAGAGACGTCGCAAGGATGAGAAAGGGGAGTGAGGACAGTGAAGAAGTTAAGAAAGATTTTAACTTTTGTAGTGGCTTTCTGCATGATGTTTCAGTGTTCTCTGCTTTCTGTTTTTGCAGATGACGAATATACTTATACCGTTACATTCTATGCCGGAAATCAAGGTACATTTGCAGGCGGAGCAGGTAAAATTGTGATGAGCAATCTAAAATACGGAGCTTTCGTATCTTTCGATGTACAGAAAGATGGTGTGGTAACGTTAAATAACAGCGATAAATATTATGTAAAAGGGCTTCGTAAGAGTGGACGTGATAACAGTGAAACCGATGAATTAGAAGCTTCGAGATATAGTGTTACGGTAAAAGGCGATGCCGATTATGTAGTTGCTTATGGAATCAAAGGAAATCAGGTTGCTTATACAGTCAATTATCAGGATGTGGATGGAAAGGAACTGCTTGCAAGCAATACCTATTATGGAAATGTGGGTGACAAACCGGTAGTTGCTTATCAGTATGTGGAAGGATATACGCCTCAGGCATTAGCACTTACAAAGACGTTATCAGAAAATTCCGCAGAAAATGTATTTACCTTCCGTTATACGCCAATCGGTACAACGGTTGTAACGATTCCGGGAGAGACAACAACTGTAACGACAGTTGTTCCGGGAACAACAAATGTGGAAACAATTACAGTACCGGCTACGACATCCGCAGGAACAACAACAGGAACAGGCACAACTGGTACAGGTACAACCGGTACAGGAACAGCCGGTACAGGAACATCTGGTACAGGAGCTGGTACAACGACAGAAACCGGAACAGGCACAGATGCCGGTACAACCGGAACAGCAGGAACAACGGATGCCGGTACGACAGGTACTGATGCAGGAACAGATACGACCCAGGATACCCAGACGATTGAAGAGGACCAGACCCCACAGGGAACACAGGACATTCAGGACTTAGATGAAGATGAGACTCCACTTTCTCAGAATGCAGATATGACGAAAGAGAAAGTGAAAAAAGGTTTTCCGGTTGCAGCAGGTGTTGCAATCGGTGTCGGCGGGGTTGCCGTGCTCGCAGGAATGGGTGTATTCTTAAAGAAATACATGGCGAAAAAGAATAAATAAAAAGAACATACAACGTGACGAAAGGACTTATTGGTCTTGAAAACAAAAAAATCAAAAAAGAGCCCAGTGGCTGTGGTATGCAGTACACTGGGCACTGCTTTATTAATTTTATTAATTGTAATTTGTCTTCCACTTACCGTGCCAAAGGCATTTCATTATCATATTTATACGGTTATCAGTGGAAGTATGGAACCGGCAATTCCGACAGGAAGCCTGGTTTATATTAAAGAAATGGAGCCGAAAGATGTTCAGGCAGATGATGTGATTGCATTTTATGGCGCAAAAGATGCAGGTTCAATTATTACGCACCGTGTTGTGGAAAATCGTGTGCTGATGGGTGAATTTATCACAAAAGGTGATGCAAATGCGACAGAGGATATGAATCCGGCTTCATACAATGATTTTATCGGAAAAGTTGCCTATTCGATTCCGAAAGTCGGAAATATTGCACTTGTGCTGACTGGCTTTTATGGAAAGGTTATGGCAGGCGGAGCGATTTTAGGTGCAGTAATTCTGCATGGAATAGCCTCTGTGATAAACTCAAAGCGGGAAAAAGATGAGGATGAAGCAGAGTGCTTATCTGAAAATAAAGAATAGAAAAGATAAGGATAAAAATCAGGAAAAAGGATGCAGAGCGAAAAAGTCTGCATCCTTTATTAAGTTAAGGATTAAGAATTGTACCTTATTTGCAAGTATGTTATGATGGGAATAGCAAAAAAGGCTAAGATAAAGATAAAGGAAATAAAGGAGATAGCGTTAAAATGAATCGTATTGGAATTATCGGTGCTATGGAAGAAGAAGTAGCAATGTTAAAAGAACAGATGAAAGATGTAACCGTAAAAGAAAAAGCTGCAATGGAATTTTTCCATGGAACATTAAACGAAAAAGAAGTGGTTGTGGTTCGTTCTGGAATCGGAAAAGTAAATGCCGGAATCTGTGTACAGATTTTAGTGGATGATTATCAGGTGGATGCAGTTATCAATACTGGAATTGCAGGTTCTTTAAGAGCAGAAATTAACATCGGAGATATCGTACTTTCCACAGACACGATGTATCACGATATGGATGCAACCGAATTTGGTTATCCGATTGGACAAGTTCCACGTATGGATGTTCATTCTTTCCCGGCAGATGAAAATTTACGAAAACTGGCAAAGACAGCCTGTGAGAAAGTAAATCCGGAAATCGGTGTATTTGAGGGAAGAGTAGTAAGTGGTGACCAGTTCGTAGCAGATAAGGCTCTGAAAAATCAGATTATTGAAAGAACCAATGGCTGGTGTACAGAGATGGAAGGAACAGCAGTTGGACAGGCAGCGCATTTAAATAAAATTCCATATCTGATTATTCGTGCAATTTCTGACAAAGCAGATGACAGTGCACAGATGGATTATCCGACATTTGAAAAACAGGCAATTTTACATTCTGTCAAACTGGTGGAAGAACTGCTTTTCATGCTGTAGAACTAGGGTTTGGACGAAGATTTGACCAGGTAGGATTGACAAAATTCGAGGTGTGGATGACTGAATTTGTCGTACGATTTTTGTTTTCAAACAGACAGCTCTGCTATATAATGGTCTCATAAAGATGCAGGAGAGGTGCATCGGACTAGGAGGGTTGTCTGTGGAGCTGTTTTATTACGGAACCTGGCTTTTTGAGCTGGTAAGTATCATCACCATGCTGGTGGTTTACAAAAGCAACCGTGGGGTCTTAAAGGATTTACAGCAGATTCCAAAGGTCAAGAACAGATGGCTGCAGCGGTATCTGCAGGAATTTCAAAGAAACACGCAGAATCACATAACGATACACAATCCGTCAGTCTATATGGCAAGACGGCTGAGAGAACGAAAGATTGGGAAGATTTCCGTCAGAATGATAAGGGGAGTTTCCTGGACTGCTTTTGTTCTCTCTTTTTTTGTATCTGCGATTGGTGTATGGCGGGTGAGAGGGACAGGCATTATGACACTTTCGTTTCCGTTTGTAAAAAATTCCATTCCGGCTATGGAGGGGCTGATTGGGACAACGGTGGTACTTGGCGCAGTAAATGGCATGCTGCGTTTGATTTTTTCAATTGCCTATCAGGAGGAGATGATAGAGACGAGTCTGCTCGATTATATGGAAAATGAGAAAGATTTGTCGGGCAGAATTGTGAAGATAGAACCGCCCATTGCGAATGAGGCGAAGACGGCTGCTGCCAAGAAAATGAGCCGGAAAGCGCGCAGTAAGGCAAAACAGCAGGAGCAGAAGCTGAGGGAAGAGCTTTTGCGGGCGCAGAAAGAGCGGGCAAGAAATGGAGGAAGGGAAAGTCCGTCTACGGTACGGAGTCAGCAGCAGAAAATGGAACAGGTGGAAGCGAGGATTCGGGAAGCTGCGCTTACGGATGAGCGCTATCGGCATCTTTTAGATGAAGAGGAGGAGAAGATTGTAAAAGATGTAATTAAGGAGTTTTTGAGTTAGAATAGATTCTCGGGGGAGGAAAAATCGTTTAAGAGAAAAGGGCAGGGGCATATCGAAAGCGATGTGTCCCTGTTTTCAGTTGTAAAAAAATAGATTTGACTTTAAGTCAAAAGAGTCATCCCTCTTCGATTACCTCAATAGAGAGATAATCAAAATCAAGTTCTTCGATAAAGTTATCCTGTGTAAATCTGGTTTTTGAATGACGCTGAAAATCTGTAATGTTGGATTCAAGCCAGATTGGTTTTTCAAGGTCAAATTCCAGACAGATGAAATTCAGTCCGGAAAAAATTTTATGAGTTCTGGTTGCGTCAGATTCATCACAGATAACTGTGCTTTTTAAAATACGTGCGTCTTTATAAATACATCCCATTAATCGAAACATAATCATTTTCCTTTCGTACATAAGTGTTGGGGCGTTTTTGTTTTTTTAACATAATAACATAATAACATAGATTTATATTGTTGTCTTAAAACAGTATAAGAAAGAAAAAGATTTCTGTAAAGAAGAGAAAAATTGGAATTTTACGAGAAAAAAGCGCGCAAACCCCTGTTAAAACAGGTCTTACCAATCGAAATTGTGCAATGTGCATATTTTTAAGAAAAGAAATTCGGCAAAATGACAATGGAGAAATTTTCGTTGGGGAGGCTAACTAAGACTCGTGATAATCTTTGTTTAATTGAACTATGGAAAAATGAGAGGGTTCAGTGGTATACTAGTAACAGTTGAAAACGAGACAAAAACGTTTGAAACGGCAGACCAAGCGTGGAAAACGAAACATAAGCGTGAAAACGTAACAATTAGGAGGAAGAGAACAATGGCAAGTTTATCATTACAGCATATTACAAAAAAATATCCAAATGGTTTTGAAGCAGTTAAAGATTTCAACCTTGAAATCGCAGATAAAGAATTCATCATCTTCGTAGGACCTTCAGGTTGTGGTAAATCTACAACACTTCGTATGATTGCAGGTCTGGAAGAGATTTCCGGTGGTACATTAAAAATCGGTGACAAAGTTGTAAACGATGTAGAACCAAAAGACAGAGATATCGCAATGGTATTCCAGAACTACGCTCTGTACCCACACATGACAGTATACGATAACATGGCATTTGGTCTGAAATTAAGAAAAGTACCGAAAGATCAGATTGATAAAATGGTTAAAGAAGCAGCTAAAATCCTTGACCTGGAAAAACTGTTAGACCGTAAACCGAAAGCTCTTTCCGGTGGTCAGAGACAGCGTGTTGCTATGGGACGTGCTATCGTGCGTGAACCTAAAGTATTCCTTATGGACGAACCTCTGTCAAACCTGGATGCTAAACTTCGTGTTCAGATGCGTACTGAGATTTCCAAACTTCATGAAAGATTAGGAGCAACAATTATCTACGTAACACATGACCAGACAGAAGCTATGACACTGGGTACAAGAATCGTAGTTATGAAAGATGGTGTTGTACAGCAGGTTGATACACCTAAGAATCTGTATGATAATCCATGCAACCTGTTCGTTGCAGGATTCATTGGTTCTCCTCAGATGAACTTCTTAGATGCTGTTTGCCATGTAAAAGGTGAAGATGTTACACTTCAGATTGGTAAAACAACTCTGGCTGTTCCGGCTTCCAAGAAAAAAGCATTAATCGACGGCGGATATGATGGAAAAACTGTTGTTCTTGGTATTCGTCCAGAACATGTATCTGACGAACAGATGGCTATCGCTGCTCATCCAGAAAGCGTAATCGAAGGTGACATCACTGTTTATGAATTACTTGGTGCTGAAGTTTACTTATACTTCGATATCGAAGGATTCCATCTGACAGCAAGAGTAAATCCTCGTACAACTGCCAGAACAGGCGATAAAGTTAAATTTGCTCTGGATATGGAAAAAATCCACGTATTTGATAAAGAAACAGAACTGGTTATCGCTAACTAATTGTTCGTTATTCACGATAATTCAAGCTGCTGCGGAATTTCCGCAGCAGCTTTTTTTAGTAAAACTGCTGGATTTCTTGCAAATTTTAGTAAAATAAGATATCATTAAAAGATAACAAAAAGATTTTTTAGTGATTATATGCATTTTGGTATAAAAATACAGAGAAAAGGAGACACAATATGATATCAAGTCAGGTGATACAAAAGACACTGGATGAATTAAGAATCATAACAAGAATTGATTTATGTGTGATGGACGTAGACGGTAAAGTAAATTCAACTACTTTTCCAATTGAAGATGAGGATTTTGGAGATGTATCCAGTTTCGTGGAGTCTATGGCAGACAGCCAGGTAATAAGAGGTTATCATTTCTTTAAAATTTATGATGGTCAGACCGTCGAATTTATATTGATTGCAAAAGGTGGAAGCGAAGACGCATACATGATTGGACGTGTTGCGGTTGCAGAGATTCAGAACTTAATTGTGGCTTATAAAGAACGTTTTGATAAGTCTAATTTCATTCAGAACCTGATTCTTGATAATCTTCTTCTTGTAGATGTCTATAACAGAGCAAAAAAACTGCATATTCCGGTAGAAGCAAAACGTGTGGTTATGCTGGTTGAGACAAAAAATGAAAAAGACCAGGATGCAATTGAAATCCTGAAAAATATGTTTATTTCAAGAAGCAATGACTTTATTACTGCAATTGATGAGAAAAACATTATTATCGTGCGTAATCTTGAAGAGAGCGATGATTATGAGTCCATTGAAGGGATTGCAAGAATGATTGTGGATATGCTCAATTCTGAGGCGATGGCAAAAGCCAGAGTTTCTTATGGAAATATTATCCATGAAATCAAAGATGTATCCCGCTCTTATAAAGAAGCGAAGATGGCACTTGATGTAGGAAAGATTTTCTATGTAGAGAAAAATATCGTAGGTTATAACAATCTTGGAATTGGTCGTTTGATTTATCAGCTTCCAATGCCTCTGTGTGAAATGTTTATGAAAGAAGTCTTTGGTGGAAAACTTCCGGAATCTCTGGATGATGAGACTTTAAATACAATTAATAAATTTTTTGACAATAACTTAAATATTTCCGAGACATCAAGACAGCTCTTCCTGCATAGAAATACTCTGGTGTACCGTTTAGAGAAAATTCAAAAGAGTACCGGACTCGATATCCGTGTATTTGATGATGCACTGACCTTTAAGATTGCACTTATGGTTTCAAGTTACATGGATTTTATGAAAAATCAGGATTAAGATAGTGGCTTAATTTAAGATAAAAAATAAGTAAAGTACTTTCTATACAAAAAAGTTGGGAAGTACTTTTTTTGTGTTAAAAAATACGTGCACTCATGTATACAATTAAATTCATACAATAAAGTGATAAAATGCTTGCATTTTACCGTGATAAAATTTATAATAGAAAAGACAGAAATTTGAAGTGAAAAATAATGTGCTTTTTGAGGAAAGTACATCGATAAAATGGAGGATTAGCTGCTATGGTGAAATTGTATAATGGCGGTGCATGGCTGGTAAACGGCACAGAAATTGTAGAAGATAATAACGATGCATCCGCAGTAATTGCGAACATGACAGGCAAAGCACCTGTTTCCAAAGAAGAGGCTTCAAAAGAGACAATTGCGTATTCGATTCTTGAAAAACATAATACATCCGGAAATATGGATGATTTACAGATTAAATTTGATAAATTAACTTCTCATGACATTACATTCGTAGGAATTATCCAGACAGCGAGAGCTTCAGGACTGGAAAAATTTCCGATTCCGTATGTACTGACAAACTGTCACAACTCTCTTTGTGCAGTTGGCGGAACAATTAACGAAGATGACCACATGTTTGGACTCACCTGTGCGAAACGCTATGGTGGAATGTATGTACCACCGCATCAGGCAGTCATCCATCAGTTTGCAAGAGAAATGCTTGCAGGCGGTGGAAAGATGATTCTTGGTTCAGACAGCCACACCCGTTATGGTGCACTTGGTACGATGGCAATGGGAGAGGGCGGACCGGAGCTGGTAAAACAACTTCTTTCTAAGACTTATGATATTCATCGTCCACAGGTTGTCGGTGTTTATCTGACCGGAAAACCGATTCCAGGCGTTGGACCGCAGGACGTGGCACTTGCAATTATCGGAGCGGTATTTGCAAATGGTTATGTAAAGAATAAAGTAATGGAATTTGTCGGACCTGGAGTTGCAAATTTAAGTGCAGATTTCAGAATTGGAATCGATGTTATGACAACAGAAACCACTTGTCTGTCCTCCATCTGGGTAACGGACGACAAGATTAAAGATTTCTATGAAATTCATGGAAGAAGTGAAGAATACAAAGAACTTGCACCTGGTGCAGTGACTTACTATGACGGCATGGTTTATGTGGATTTAAGTCAGGTAAAACCAATGATTGCAATGCCGTTCCACCCAAGCAATACTTATACGATTGATGAGTTAAATGCAAACTTATATGATATTTTAGATGATGTTGAGAAAAAAGCCCAGATTAGTCTGGACGGTAAGATTCCATTTACCTTAAAAGACAAAGTACGTGATGGAAAACTTTATGTAGAACAGGGAATCATTGCAGGCTGTGCCGGTGGTGGATTTGAAAATATCTGTGATGCAGCCGATATCTTAAAAGGTGCAAGCATTGGTTCAGATGCCTTTACCTTAAGCATTTATCCGGCAAGTACCCCAATCTATGTAGAACTTGCAAAAAATGGAGTGCTGGCTTCTTTAATGCAGACAGGTGCAGTTGTAAAAACTGCTTTTTGTGGTCCTTGCTTTGGAGCAGGAGATACACCGGCAAACAATGCGCTTAGTATCCGCCACTCTACCAGAAACTTCCCGAACCGTGAAGGTTCTAAGATTCAGAATGGTCAGATTTCTTCTGTCGCACTGATGGATGCCCGTTCCATTGCAGCAACTGCAGCAAATAAGGGATATCTGACTTCCGCAGCAGACTTTGATGTAAAATATACCAAACCACGTTATTTCTTTGATAAGACTATCTATGAAAACAGAGTCTTTGACAGCAAGGGTATAGCAGACCCGAACACAGAAATCCAGTTTGGTCCGAATATCAAAGACTGGCCGGAAATGTGTGCACTGACGGATAATCTGGTATTGAAAGTAGTTTCTGAGATTCATGACCCTGTTACAACAACGGATGAACTGATTCCATCTGGTGAAACTTCTTCCTTCCGTTCCAATCCGCTGAAACTGGCTGAATTTGCATTGTCAAGAAAAGACCCGGATTATGTTCCGCTTGCAAAAGAAATTCAGAAAGCAGAGAAGGCAAGAGAAGAAGGAAACTGTCCATTAGAAGCAGTTGTAGAATTAAAACCGGTATGGGATAAGATTAAGGCTTCCTTCCCTGATATGAACAGCGAAAATACCGGAATCGGAAGCACCATTTTTGCAGTGAAACCTGGTGATGGCTCTGCCAGAGAGCAGGCGGCATCCTGTCAGAAAGTATTAGGCGGATGGGCGAATATTGCAAATGAGTATGCAACCAAACGTTACCGCTCCAATCTGATTAACTGGGGTATGCTTCCATTTATCATTCCAGACGGAGAACTGCCATTTAAGAATAAAGATTATATCTTCGTTCCGCAGATTCGTCAGGCAGTAGAAGAAAAATGGGATGAAATCAAGGCTTACGCAGTTGGCGATGAGTTAAAAGAGTTTACATTAAAATTGGGTGATTTGACAGACGATGAGAGAGAGATTATCTTGAAAGGCTGTCTAATCAACTATTATAGAGGCTAAAGACTTGAACTGAATCAAGTAGAAGTAGCAAAGCGGATTGCGAATATTCGCTTGA
>JAIIAN010000595.1 GCA_022717655.1 Bacillota bacterium
ACTTCTGCTTTGGTTACTGCAATTCTTTTTGTCTCTTTTCATCCAACGTCACGGGTAACCGTTTATTTCCTATTGCAATTGGCATTGGTACTCTCTCCTTTCATCGAAATAATCCTATGAAAAATATGGCTGCAATCATCTTGAATAGTAGACTTACGAGGGCTAATACAAATCGCCAAAAGATCAAACAAAACATTAGTATTACCAAAAATACTGCGAGGTTTAAATGTACAGCTGCACTAAGTCGCATAAGTATTTCTCCAACAAATAGGACTAATAATAAGGGAATAATTTTGTTCATATATATCTCCTTCTTTCTCTTAGGTTTTCGGGCTTTGCTCGCTTATTTCGCACCACCTAAGCGGCGGGGGCGGTTGGAGCGATTGGTGCGAAATAAGAACCATTCCCTTAATTTCAAGGTTTTTTGTTCTTATTTCACACATTCTCACTTTTCGGTATAAATGGTTATTGACCTTTTTTCCTTTCAAATCGTTGATATGGCATTCGTTTACGGTCAAGTTCATTTTGGATTTCTTCTGTATCGTCGTAAGTGTAGGTGTCTAAAAAATCAGTTAAAGTCGTGTACCAGTCGTCGCCTGGGTTATCTACTTCTTCTACATATTCCCTCAAAAATACTTCGGGTACAGCGAGTTCATAATCCATTCCCATTAACACGATAGATTCCGTCCCACACGTCAAAAATTTAGTAAATACAAGGTAATAATCGTCTACCGTCGCATCTTTGCTGTTTAGCTCTTCCATTAATTCCATGCTCTCAAAAATTGAATAATATTCTGATTCTGAGTAATAGTGTTTCCTGCAAATCGTGTAGCTGACAAAGTTTTCGACCAGTTCACTCCTTTCTAGGTAAACATTCATGATATATTTTTCTGTTTCTAGTCGTAGAAGCTCCGCTCCTTTTTTTAATGTGTCAGGGCGACGTTTATACACGTCTAAATAATTATTGCTGACTGTAACCTTCGTTTGACTCGTTTCACTTTCCAAATACAATTGTTCTTCGACTCTTTGAATAAAGTACTTCATTTCTTCCATACAACTAAAGTCTTTTTGAATCCGTCTGATTACTTCATTCAAATGTTCTTTGTTTGTTAAAAAGTGTGACACATCTTCCGTTGTTAGTTGATAAATCACCTTATTCATTTTCGTTGTCCTCCTTTTTCATGATGTAACATGCGCCATACTTGTTGACATTTTC
>JAIIAN010000596.1 GCA_022717655.1 Bacillota bacterium
CCGAAAAATCCCCGGTACGCAGAAAGCGGGCTCGGATGCGGTGCCTCTAAGATCAGATGCTTCGGATTGTTGAGCATGGATTTCTTCATCTGTGCCGGACGTCCCCACAGCAAAAATACCATCGGACGGTCTACCTCATTTAAAATACGGATTGCTGCATCCGTAAATTCTTCCCAGCCGATTCCCTTATGAGAATTCGCCTGATGTGCACGAACCGTAAGCACGGTATTTAACATTAATACACCCTGTTTTGCCCATTTTTCCAGATATCCATTATTCGGAATATAACATCCACAGTCATCGTGCAGTTCCTGATAAATGTTCACTAATGACGGTGGAACTTCCACTTCCGGTTTTACAGAAAAACATAATCCATGCGCCTGACCATCGTTATGATACGGGTCCTGTCCTAAAATAACCACTTTTACTTTATCAAGCGGTGTAAAATGAAATGCATTAAAAATATCATCCGGTGCCGGAAAAACTTTATGTGTCTTATATTCCTGTCCTACTGTTGTAAATAATTTTCTATAGTACTCTTTTCCAAATTCCGGCTTTAAAGCCTCATACCACTGCCCCTGTAATGGTGGCATAATCATTCCTCCTTTGCATAGTTTCACTTTATTTTCTTATATTACCAAAGTCAAACACCTTATTGTGTCTAAAGTATATTAAAGTACAAACAGCGTTTTCTCTTTTTATTCTGGCATCATTCAGTTTAGCAGAATCAGTATTAAAAAGCAAGAACCGGACAGCTTGTTGTTCTGCCCGATTCCTGATTCTCATTAAACCACATTTTTAAATTGTCTGATTCACTTTTTTCATTTGCTTTTTTGATTATTCGATTTACTTTTTAATTTACTTCGTTTTGTGACTGCAGTTCAAGTTCAAACCAGAATTCTACTCCGTTTTCATAATTTTTCACACCAAACTTCTGGTTCATACTTTCCATAATTGCTTTTACAATCGATAAGCCAATTCCACTACCGCCATATTCTCTTGTTCTTGCCTTATCCACTTTATAGAACTTAATCCAGATTTTATCGATATCTTCCTCTGGAATCGGCTTTCCGGTATTAAATACCGATAACCGGATATGTCCTTCATTTCTTTGCATTTTAATCTCTATTTTACGCTCTCCATCGATATGATTAATTGCATTGGA
The DNA here is from genome assembly GCA_022717655.1 of Bacillota bacterium. Classification (GTDB taxonomy): domain Bacteria; phylum Bacillota; class Clostridia; order Lachnospirales; family Lachnospiraceae; genus Blautia. Next base: position 1,166 of record JAIIAN010000596.1, read on the forward strand.
GACATAGTTTGTCACAACTTCTTCGATTTTAAATTCATCTCCCCATACAT
>JAIIAN010000597.1 GCA_022717655.1 Bacillota bacterium
AAAAAAAGAAGAAAAAATCGAATAATAAAAAGTTCGTTTATCGTTTCTATAGCGGCCTTATTTGTTATCGGATTTTTTCTCTTTAAGCCCACGGCAACTTCAACAGATAGTCATAGGATGGTTGCGGTGCAAACTAAAAGCAAATCGGAACATCTGGAAATACCCCGAAATGAAGTAAATAGGGTGAAAGAAAAGGTTCGTTATGCCAAAAATGACAAAGAAGTAGTTGAGGCAGTTGATGAATTGGATAAGCGTTCTGATATTCCTTCCATTTCTATGGATATCTCGGGTAACTATATGAGTCACGAAACGACTGATACTGAAGAAGAGCGAAATTTGAAGTTGGATATATATGAATTGCAATGGAAGAAAATAACTTCTCTTATTAGGATGGGGAAAAATAAAGAAGCAGTTTCTTTATTAAAGCATTTTGTTACTATTCAAGGCAAATATCAAGAGCAAGCAGACTCTATCTTAGACAAATTAAAGAAGTGATTTTGGGAGAGTCTTCTTTACAAAAAAATAATTAAGAGTGCAGGGTTACTTGCAGACATTATCTATCATAAACAGATAAATAATAAACTTAAAAGTTGTGCCCGACACGAATTTAGGGAATGAAATTATGAAGAAACTACTGACACTGATGGTCTTATTCTCTGCATGGATTGGTATGTTTGCCCAGGGAATGCCTGGCAATATAGTTGGTAAAACATTGCCTTACACTTGGGAGTTGCCATTTATGGGAGGAAAAATAGTCAGCACATTAACAGAGGATGGAACTATATATTCCCAATCAATAACCCCTTGTTATTCTTGCAATGGCACTGGACGGTGTGGGGCTTGTGGTGGTATGGGGGCAATATATTATGGCTTTGGAGAATCTGTTCCTTGTGGTGCATGTTCTATGAATGGAGGAAGATGCAGAGGATGTGGTGGAAAAGGATTTAGTATCATGAATTATCAAACTACATCTTTTGGGGGAACAATAGGATATGACGAACATGGCAATTGTTATGTAAGTAGTATGAGTCGTGGTGGAAGTAGAGGCTCTGGGAGGAAGTCTTCTATTTATAATTGTTGCTCAGGAGTGCCAACATTTGGGTATCAAAGAAAACACACTTGTAAGAATTGTGGTGATACATATCGTGATTCTTATGTAAAAGAAACAGGTCATAACCTAATTACTGATTATGGTAAACCTGCAACCTGTAAAG
>JAIIAN010000598.1 GCA_022717655.1 Bacillota bacterium
TGCCGGCACAGAGCAGACGGATAACAAAGACGCAAAGACAAAGGACTCCGATGCAAAAGATGCAGAACCGGAAGAAGATTTATCCGCTGTAGAAACAGAATATACCCTTGGAGCAGGTTATTACACCGCAGGCATTGATTTGCCGGTTGGAAAATGTAACCTTACCGCAGTCAGTGGAAATGGAAATATAAACAGTTCCAATCTTTTGAATGGTGGAGTCAATGAGATGTTCGGCGTGGATGATGGAAATGATCTTTACGAATCATCCTTTAACGGACTTAGGATGAAAGAAAATGTAGTATTTCATATTTCCGGAGATGTAGTTGTGCAGGTCAGCTATACAGAAGTGACTGGTGGCATGACCGGAAGAGAATATGATGAATCCCAGGCAGTAGAATTAGGCAGTGGAAACTATACCGCAGGAACAGATTTCCCGGCAGGAACCTATACGGTGACAGCGGTGGACGGAACCGGAAATGTCAGTTCATCCAATCTGCTTGACGGTGGAATGAATGAGATGTTTGGTGTGGATGACGGAAATGGTCTTTATACTTCTGAAGTGAAAAATGTGGAATTCAGTGATGGTGTGGATTTAAAGGTAAGCGGCGTGAATATCCGTCTGGTGCCGGCAAAGGAATAAAAGTATTTACGGAAATATTATAGAAAAGCTCCGCGAGGATGCGCACTGCGGCGTATAAGGTAGATGTCGCAAGCGACCGCCGCAGGCGCGAGAATGTGCTAAGGCACATTCTTTGTTCTGAAACTCGCAAAGAGTGTTTCTTGTGGCTTATGCGAATAGTGAAAAAATATATTCTTATCCGATGTATTTGGAAAGCATTATAACAACGGGAGAAGTTCGCATTGATTTAAGAAAAGATTATGGTACAATTGCAGTGGATGTGAGAAGTTATAAAAAGTTATAAAGACTTATAAAAGAATATAAAAGTTATAAAAGGTTATAAAAACTTATAAAAGGAGTACTCAAAATGACAATCCGTACCGCACAGATGGAAGATATTGATGCAATTACAGCAGTGGAAACAGAATGTTTTCCGCCGACAGAAGCAGCAACAAAAGAAGAATTCGTAGAACGTTTAAAATATTATAAAGACCATTTCTGGCTGATGTTCGATGAGGAACGTCTGGTGGCATTTGTAGATGGCATGGTGAGTAATCAGAAAGACCTTACGGATGAAATGTATGAAAAAGCAGA
>JAIIAN010000599.1 GCA_022717655.1 Bacillota bacterium
CCCGTCTTCGCCGGCAGTGGCGGGATGTTCTGGAGGAGGAGTGTCGGCAGGCAAATGTCGGGCCAGAAAAAAAGCAGCGTATTGCTTCTGATTCAGTTTTACTTTTTGATGCGATTACAACAGTTTTGCTGCGCTATATATTCTGCTGCTTACTGTTGCAATCGCATTGCATGTTAACTGGATTAACTGGTGGGGCCGCATCCACCGATGATTTTCGAAACAGAGATTGCAGGATGCAGCAAATAATCATATTCGCAGTTTTTTTCTTTGTTATAAACGCTGCCACTACAACCTGATAACAGAGCCAGCGCCACTGCAATTGAACTAATCTTTAAAATATTCTTCATCTTTTTTTCTCCTTGGTGGTAAAAAGATAATAAAACGCATTCTGCATAATGGGTTATCTGATGTCAATAATTACACTGTAACAATACCTGGGTATTCAGAGATGGTAGATATTTTAGATGTTTTAGATGTTTTAGATGTTTTAGATGTTTTAGATGTTTTAGATGTTTTAGATGTTTTAGTGGGTCTTTATTGTCCTCCTTAACATCTGATTTCAACATCCGCTATTCTGGTAATTATAACGTAATATCTCCCCCTCTCCCCTGTTGACCGACAGGTCGTACACGCCATTACTGACGCAAAACAGAAAACGCTTCTATATGATATCTGCCAGAGCCTTTCCTTAATTGCCTGTCATTTTGTTTGCGCAATGATTATTCAATTCATCTGAATTTAGATAATTTATGAAAAAGATAAATGGCGACAAAAATTTACACAACATTGCACTTTGTTTTGTTGTGTGTAATTTATGAACTTGTATTATTGCCCTGTTGTGAACATTCCGAAAAAAGAATACTTTCTTCTGGTGACTCATGACGCACAATTCATTTATTCAGGCGCGTGCGCATATGCGTGGGCAATGTGTAGCCCCCCTTTATCTGTCGTTTCCCATTCTGGGACAGCAGGCCAGTTACAGTTTACGCGCCATTTTTTTACCACCCGACCAGTCAGCACTTACCCGCTCTCACTACCGCGCCGTTATGAACATCAGATGCACAGCTAAGCGTAATAACATCATGAGTGATGGATGCCTGAATACATTACATAAATATAACCCGGAATATATTGATTATGTGTGTCCGACAGCAGGGAGGCGTCCGGTAATTATCCCCCTCCTGTTCTCTGTCAGGTAACCGGATAATCC
>JAIIAN010000600.1 GCA_022717655.1 Bacillota bacterium
CTTCAGCGGTTCAGCCTGTAGAGATTCAGATACCCCCACGGTCTGCCGTCAGAACCGATACTCCGGATTGTTATCTTCGTTCCATGTCTTTTTATCATGACAGGGCTTGCACAGGCTCTGCCAGTTCTTTTCGTCCCAGAACAGGACGGGATCACCATGGTGCGGTCTGATATGATCGACCACGGTTGCTGTCACTGCATGACCTTCCTTTAAGCACTGAACACACAAAGGATGTACCTTCAGGTATCTTGCCCTTGCCTTCTGCCACTGCCTGTTGTAACCACGCTTGCTGCTGCTCGCCCTGTCACCACGGTGCAGTGCTTCATGCTCCTCGCAGTACAGTCCGTCTGTCAGCTTCGGACATCCGGGGTGTCTGCACGGCTTCTTTGGTTTCATCGGCATCCGCCATTCCTCCCTTCTATGTACACGGGCGGTGTGAAAGGATTGGAAAGACACCGCCTTACGGCAACATAAAAAGGAGCGTTTCCGCTCCCTTTCTTTTTTGCCATCTTAATCATAGCAGATGTAAATTAAAAAGTCAGTACACCCTTAGTACACCTTTAGTGCACCTCTAGTACACCATCCAATCATCATGTTTCTCGCTTTCCACAAAGTATTTATAACCATGCTCCTTAAGAATTTTTTTAATTGCTTTTTCTAAACGTTCCTGATCATTTGATGCTGTATATTTGATACACTCTAAACTGATACCGTTCTGCTCACAATATTGTCTTTTTTTATCATCGTACTTTATCTGCCGATTAAATCTATCCGATGCATAGCTGTTATCTTCTGCCACATAAGTTCCAAATTCATCATAATAACCTTTTTTATAGTGATGCGGTCCCTGTAATTCTATAGCCAGGTCAAAGATTGGTTTTCCATCTTTATCAACAGATTTAGACAACACAAAATCAAAACGAAGCCCTCTGCCCGAATCACCTACTAAGCCATCAAAAGATTTTTCCCTAATATAGGTAATTCCTAACTGATCCAACAGATCCATTGTTTTTGCTTCAAAAGATGATATCTCATGACAACTGCAGCATTTAGCCAAATAATAGCCTCTGTCCTCATCATAAAGGACTTTCATATTAGATGAAAGTATGTCCTCTTCTTTTCCACAGATTTGACAGACACATGCATATTTTTTTGCAATTGTTATTATAGGTTTTCCATACCCCGATTTGTCCAACGATAAATGC
>JAIIAN010000601.1 GCA_022717655.1 Bacillota bacterium
TTCCCAGTTTCTTTGCGTAAGCTTCCAATGCCTTCTCAAAGCATCCTAAAGGAGCCCGTACGGTACCAGCACCTACCTGACCGATTCCGGCTACCTTGTGGGCAATACCAGTGTTGATCAGAGGAGTGATTCCGGTAGCAACTACCTTACGGATATCAATTCCCAGTGGAGATCCCTTGAAATCCCATGTTGGGATCACAAAGTTCGGGTTATGAGTGATACAGATCTGCTGCATCTCGTTGGATACTCTTAAAGCATCCTCAAATCCGCCTGCACCGACGAAACGGGTAACACCCGGAGCCGCGATCATGGACATACCGCCCACGCCGACAGTCTCTGTGATGGCGCTGTCACCGATATCCGGATTGCCGTCTGCCTCACAGAAGCCTGTGAAGTACAGTCCCTTTGGTGTGTTAACCGGAGCAGTGAACCATTCATCTCCCATACCACTGATACGGATACCGAAGTTGCGTCCGTTACGTGTCATGGCAGTTACCACACAGCCCTCTTCTAACTTTCTGGCTGCATCTGCGATGGACTTGCCAGTTGCCATCATGACATTTAAGAAGAACTGGTCTGTATTTGCCAGGAACTCTACTACCTGCTGGATCTCTTCCCGATCCCAGTCAAGGGCGATGATATACGGAACTACTTCCTTCAGGAAGTTCAAGGTTGCCGCGATATTTCTCTGATGGAACTCATCACCCATGGTAATTGCTTTCGCGATAATGACATTTAAGTTGATTCCGCCCTCTTTCGAACGGACAGCTGCGCCCAGAACCGGGCCTAATACCTTCTGCATCCAGGTCAGACGGTCTACAACCTCCTTGGAGTACGCGCCGAAACGAAGTACCTTACCGATTCCCTCATTCATGATACAGTACGCACGGGTACCATCCAGACGGTTCTCAACCACCATCACCGGCATATTCGCAGAAGTGATACCGCCCATCGGACCTACTGCGTGTACGTGGTGACATGGAATAAACTTCACGCCGCCGGACTCTAAAAGGGCTTTTGCCTCCTCTTCTGTCTCGCACCAATGCTCAAACAGGATCGCTCCGATACAGGAGCCCTGCATCGGGCCTGTCATATCCTTGTACTCGATCGGCGGGCCAGCATGAAGCAGAACCTTGCCGTTTAATTCCGGAATCACGCTGACTGCCGGAACTACATCGATCAGGAATGGCTGGGCATCCTTAAAA
>JAIIAN010000145.1 GCA_022717655.1 Bacillota bacterium
CTTCATTCTCGTAGCGGATTCCTGTATCTATAAAACCAATTGTGACACGTCTGCCTGTCAGTTCCAGTGGCTGCCCCTGTGACTGAAGAATGCCTGCTTCAATGAGTGACGTTGTATCAAATTCCTGCACGCCTCCTGTCACTTCATCCATCTGCATCATCGGTGAATTTTCGGTCTGGCCATAAATTAAAATTCGGTACGTTCCTGTCTTATAATAAAAATCCATTGCCTTAATTCTAAGAAGATACGTTCCATCTCCCTGGCGTTTTGCCTGGTAGGTTTTTAATGCCTCTGTACCATCTTTTTCCCATACGGTACACTCAATTCCCGTAACTGGTTCGGTGCTTTCCACATTGCTTAAAATGACATCAAAGTAACCTTTTCTGAAATCATAACTTGTCACCGTCACATCTGCCGTTATCTTAGATTCCGGTTCCTTGATTTCACCGGTAACAGTCTCAATCACAGATGGGTCATAGCCTTCTGCCTGACCATAGACAATGACATCATAACTGCCCTCTTCGTGTGCAAGGTCACTGCCCTTTACTTCAATGACATAAGAACCATCTTCTTGTTTTTCAGCTTCATACCATACCAGTGCTTTCATACCGTCCGATTTCCAAACCGTACACTGAATGGATTCCACCGGAAGCTGACACTCTACATTACTTAATTTGACTTCAAAGGAATCTTTTAAATCATCATAATCTGAAACCGTGATATCCGCAGTAATCTTTTTCTTTGCTGCCTCTTCATTTTCCTCTTCCTGCACTTTCTTTGCATTTTCTACCACGATATCTTTGGTCAGTTCATCCATAAATTTGGATTTCATCTTCAAACCAGTATTCACCTGTTCTTTTCCATACTGTTCAATCAAAGTTTCTTCACTGGAAAACAGGTTTGTCCCAAGTCCCAGACGATTTCCCTGAATTTCCACGCCAAGACTTGCAAGGGTGGTCGGGAAGTTATCCATCGTAGAATATTCTCTGTGCTCATTGCTTTCCGGCTCTACTGCGGAATGAATATAAGTCGTATAGACTTTTCGCTCATAAGAGGACGGCACATCATCACAGAAATTACTGTCCATTGTCAGATGGTCACCAGAAATGACAATCGTAGTATTTTCATAGAAATCTTGTTCCTGAATCCATTTTACAAATTCTGTTACTTTTTTACTTGAGCATGCCATTACATTTGCATACTGGTCATCTCCAAAAGTATCTGGGCAGTCACTACAGCGGTATCCATCTTCAAAATGAGTATCGACTGTCAGCATGGAAAAGTTAAACGGCTCATCGTTTTTGCTGATTTCGGTCAAATGCTGTTTTGCAAATTCAAACAGCTTTGCATCCTCATACCCCCAGAACACATGATAGTCTTTTGGAATTTCTCCATTTTCGAGACTGTAATTATAATCATAAATCGTATAATTGCCATGCCGTTTATAATACAAATCACGTCCGGCAAATTCTGCTTCTGACCCCATCAGAAAATACTGTTTGTATCCGTTTTCTTCTAAGATATCTCCAAGATTGGTTACTCCTGGAAGAAATTCAGACTGGGTGCTCATCAAATCTCCTCGAATCGGAAGATTTAAAGGCAGTCCGGAAGTCTGTGCAAATAACGCACCCATCGTCCAGGTTGCTCCGTACAGCGGGATTCCGCCATTTAAGGTTGTGTTATCTCCAGAAAAGTTTTCATTTTCCATGGATAATTTTTCCAGTTCCGGAATCCGGCTCTTTTCAAATGCGCCTCCGCTTTTTTCATCCGCATAAGTATCTTCCATTGATTCCAGATAAATATAAATCAGATTTCGTTTTTTCTCTGGAAACGTCAGTTCTACTTCTTTTGGGTCTGCATAATTGTCCTCGATAAAGGTAGATTCTGTCGTCTGATTTTTTGCATAAGCGGTAATGTCAAGACGATTCCACATATAACCAACGGAAAATCCTGCTACTGCAAGAAAAAAAACCAGTAAACCGGAAACTGCAATATCTTTTATCTTTCCCAGTTTTTTATGTAACACTAAAATCACTAACGTTAACACAATCGAAACCAAAAGGCACATTCGAATAAAACTTGAAATAATCCCGGAATCCGTTCCTGTCGTCGGTGCCTGAAGATGAAATACCATCTCTTCCATCGTAAGACCATTCCAAGTACGAAATACCCAGTCAACTGTCGTTGCAATCAACAGCGACAGAAAAATAAAAACATACTGTAAAATTACTTTTACTTTTTTTAAAATTTCTTTCTGCTTCTCGGAAAGTTCTTTTTTTCCTATCTGTATCTTCATTGTTTCCTTTCTCTACTTTCTCATGTATCTATCCTGTACTTTCAAAATCCGAACGTACCTTATTCTCTCTTTTCGGAACGAAAGCGTTTTCCTATGTTTTTATATAATTCCAGCTGTATCTTCCAACACCGTTCCCTCTGATGTTCGACATTTCTTACTTTCTTTTCTTTATTGTTTCTCGAGATTACAATTCCATTCCACATTCCCTTGATGTAGTCTTTTCCAAATCCTTTACTCGCAAAAAAGACTGTTTTTACAGTAAATCCCACCAATAAAAGCGGGGAATTTAGAATAATCTGCCAAAGCGGCATATTTTTATAAATCAGATACATATTGTTTCTTGAAGAATATCGAATTTTAAATAAATTATATCTTGAACCGCTTGTCCCGCTCCCGACATGCAGTACTCTTGCCGTCGGACAGAACAGATTTCGGTATCCATAAAGCTTTGCACGGTATCCGATATCGACATCTTCGAGATAGGCAAAATGTTCTTCATCAAAATACCCGATTTCATCTAAAATTTCTTTGCGGTAAATCGCAGCTCCTGCACAGCAGGCAAAAATTTCTCTTGTCTGATTATATTCGGTCTCCGGTTTTCCTTTTCCATCGGCAAACGCCCAGCCAAGCGCACAGTAAAAATTTCCGGCGTCATCTATCTTACTTGAATCTTGAATCTGAAGCATTTTTGCCTGACACGAAAAGATATCCGGCGCCTGTTCAATCGCATGAACCAGCTCGGTAATAAATTCCGGAAATACAATCGTATCATTATTCAATAATAAGACATATTCTGATTTCGACTCACGGATTCCTACGTTGACTCCGCCACAAAAACCGGTATTTTCTTTAAGCGCAATCACTCGTACCTCCGGATAATTCTCCTTTGTCCATTCTACGCTTCCATCTTCTGAGCCATTGTCGACCAAAATTACTTCAAAATACAGATAATCCTGTTTTCTTAACGAGTCCAGGCACTCTTTTAAATATTTCTTTCCGTTAAAATTCGGAATAATCACTGATACATCCTGCATACCTGTTCCCCTTACTCAAATGGCTTTAACGAATAATTCCACTTTGTCAGTGAAAAATTCTTATTGTAATACGGGTCTCCGCACTTTAACAGTTTTTCCCAGCGACAGCGCATAAACTCAATTTCTCCCTGAAATCTTCTGATCTTTTCCTTACTGTCCTCCGTTCCCCTGCTCTTGGATTCATAATGATAAAGTTCCACGTAAGGGTCGTATACAATTAATTCGCCCAGTGCACGGATTCTAAGACACAAATCGACATCATTAAATGCAACCGAAAGTTTTTCTTCAAAACCATTTACTGCTTCAAATACACTTCGTTTTACCATCATGCAGGCCGCTGTCACCGCACTTAAATCCTGCTGAATTGCTGCTTTATGCATGTATCCGGTGCGTTCTCTTGGCATATCGATAAAGATATGGCAGGCAATTCCGCCGATTCCAATGATCGTACCGGCATGCTGAATCGTCTCATTTGGATAATAAAGTCTTGCCCCGACTGCCCCTGTTCCTTTTCTCTGACAGTGTCCAAGCAGTTCTTCCATCCAGTCCGGTGCAATCACTTCCATATCGTTATTTAAGAACAAAAGATACTCTCCTTTTGCCCTCTTTGCTGCATAGTTATTAATTGCAGAGTAGTTAAATCCCTCTTTCCATTTTAGCAAACGGATTTTTGAATTGTTACTTAACTCTTTATAATATTCAAAGATTTCTTCTGATTGACTGTTATTTTCTACAATTAAAATCTCATAATTTTGATAGGTTGATTTTTCTTGTATCGAATCAATGCATTTTTTTAAGGACTCTTTTTCATCCTTATTTGGAATAATAATTGAGATAAGCGGTGTGCCTTCCACTTCGTATTTGACACGGTAAAATCCAAGGTCTTTTGTATGACTGACTTTGGCTTTTAAATGACATCTTTCTAAATTTCCTTCAATTGCACGTTTTCCGGCTTCAAACGCATACATTTTGCTGGCTGGATTGTCTGCTGTGGATGCCTGATGTGTTCTCCAATGATATAAGATTTCCGGCACATGATGAATCACCTTGGCATTTTCACAACAACGGAAAATAAAATCATAGTCCTGTGCCCCATCATACTCTTTCCGAAATCCGCCAACCGTTTCTACAATCGTTCGACGCACTACAAAGAAATGGCAAATATAATTATTAGAACGAAGCAAATCAAGGTTAAAATCCGATTTTAAATTTGGCTGGAAATGTTCCGATAAATCTGCTCTTACCTTATCCTCATCGGTATAAATCACATCCGTTTTGGGATTATTTTCTAAGGCTTTTGCAACCTCATACAATGCATTTGGTGCAAGCAGGTCATCGTGGTCTAATAACCCGATAAACTCTCCGGTTGCCATCCCCAATGCTTCATTGGTATTTTCTGCAATTCCTGCATTGTTAAGAAGCGGTTTGACACAGATTCTGGCATCTTTTTTACAATATTCTTCCAAAATCTGACTCATCTGGGCTTCATTTGGACTTGCATTTGCAATGCAGAGTTCCCAGTTTGCATAGCTTTGTGCAAGCAGAGAATCAATCATTTCTCTTAAGAATTTTTCCGGTGTCTTATAAGCAGGAACAACCACACTGATTTTCGGTTCATATTTCCATTTTTTCTTTTTTTGTTTTTCAAGTTCTTCTGGTTTGACCCTATATTCCTCATACCACGGACCATAAGGGACTTCTTCGGGTTCAAATCTTTCATGAAGCCGAATCCAGAATTCTTTTGGACCATAATGCTTCATATAACGAAGTCCTTTTAAAATGGTATAAGGAGAAAGTTTTCCTAACATTCTGCCCCATTCAATTTTTCCTTTTGCCATCTTCTCACCTGCTTATCATTTCTTTTTTTTCTTTTTTATCACAGAAATCACAATCAAAATCAGTCCAATTCCAATCAGTCCTACAAGCACAATTACTGCAATTTCAAATGTACCAAGTGAACTGCTTTTTGTCTCACTTTCCTGACTCTGTTCCTCTTCTGCTTCTTCTGTTTTCTGTGCTTCTTCGGCTTTTTTATCTGCCTCCTCGGCCTTCGTATCTACAACTGCCTGACCGACTTCATAACCGTTAAATAAAAACGTTTCCTGTTCGTTTCCATCTTCTGTCTGGGCACTTTGTATTTCAAGCGCATCGGCGGTTGTTCCTTTTGGCACGACTGCTGTTCCGCCTGACAGCGTATATTTTTCTGGAGATACCTGAAGTTTTTCAAATTCTTTGGTATATTCTGCAAGCATAACCGTATCGGTAAAGACTTCCGTTCCTTTATAGTGCAGAACCACACAAATATAAACCGTTCCATCTTTTTCAAAATACGTGACTAACGTATTTAAAGCGGCATCGGTATAGCCAGTCTTTCCACCAAGACAGCCGTCATAATGCCAGTCACCATCCCCAAGCAGGGCATGATGATTTGCCAGTACACGCTCCTCGGCAGTCTTATTTGTTGCCGGAATGGTATAATAACGACTTCCTACGATTTTACGAAATTCTTCATTTTTGTAGGCTTCCTGTGCAATCATTGCCAAATCGTGTGCCGTTGTATAATGATTTTCATCATGAAGTCCGTTCGCATTGACAAAATGAGTATCTTTACAGCCGATTTTCTGGGCTTTCTCATTCATCATTTCCACAAAGCCTTCCAGACTTCCACCAACCTGCATTGCCACCTGTGTCGAAACTTCATTTCCTGAGACAAGCATAATCGCATACAGGCACTGTTCCATGGTAAGCGTTTCGCCCTCCTGAATGACCGGAGTGACATAACTGTTTCCTGGAACAGCTTCTTTTAAACCTTCTGCTGTAAAAGTAACCGTATCGGTCAAATTAGAATGTTCAAGTGCAACCAGTGCCGTCATAATCTTCGTGGTACTTGCCGGATAACGACGTTCATCCATTGCCTTATTATAAAGCACTTCTCCGCTTTCTGCTTCCATCACAACTGCAGAATCACACATAATTGCCGGTCCCTGTGCCCACCCCTCAATGTCATTTGTCACTGTCGGGATATCGTAAGTCGCATTTTTACAAGCATCTTTTGCTCTTTGAATCAGTCCTGGATTATCATCCGCCCATACAACAGAAGTGCTAAGCACAACCGCCAAAATACAAACCGTTACTCGTTTTATTAAGTTTTTTGCTTTCATTTTTTATTCTCCTGCTTCCAGATACAGATTTAAAATCTGCTGTTTTACAGTTTCCCATTCTCTTTGCTTTGCAGTTTTAAGTCCACCTTCTATCAGATGATTCCGAAGTGCCTCATTTTCTGCCAGTTTTCTAATCTTTTCCACTGCTTCCCCAATATTTCCAGGTTCATAGAACAGACAGTTTTCTCCATCTTTTAAGTATTCCTTATTTCCTCCATTTGGGCGGACGACTGCCAGCCCTCCGGTTGCCATCATCTCAAGCGGAGGATAGGAAAAGCTCTCCAAGATACTTGATTTTACCAAAATATGGCACTGGCTGTATATTTCTGACACTTTTTCAAACGGAACTTTATGAAAGAAACGGTCTACTCTATACCATTCTTTTGGTTCTGAATTGTAGGAAAGATACCAGATTTCAAATTTCTCTCTATCGAGTTTTTCTACAATCTGAAAACTTTCATCTACATTTTTATGCCATGCACCGCAGTCTCCCTCAATTAGAATTCGGATTTTTCCACTAAAATCACGGGAATGTGGAGTAAAGACACGTGTATCTAATCCATTTGGTGCATAAGCACACTCTTTTTTGAACCGCTCTTTTAACCATTCTTTACACCACTTTGATATCGTAACATACCGAATCTGGTTTTTGCAATAGGTGGCGTTTGCCATTGCACGATATGGACTGCCTTTTTCATAAAAATCCGTCTCATAATTCTGCACCAGATAATATTTTTTCTCAATATCCGGAAATATTTCCAGCCATTTTACTGTGACCCACATCGTTGCAATCATTTTATCAAAATGACCGCAGACTGCGCCTTCTCTTAATGGAATCACCGGAAAAGTCTGATTTTCAAATACACACGAAGTCTCCGTTGTATTTTCTGAAAGAATCGTGACATCAAATCCCGCTTCTCTTAAGAAAACGGCATGCCACATTGCCACCATGATGCCACCGCTGATATTCAGTGCAGGCAGTAAAATTCCCACATTTTTTGTTCGCCTGGTCTTGATAAATTCGACTATCGTCCCTCCTGTATAAGTCGTCAGATAGGCTTCTTTACAAAACCGGTATGCCTGCATTGCAGTTTTTTTGCGAAGTTTTGGCTGTTCAATCAAAGTATAAAGC
>JAIIAN010000602.1 GCA_022717655.1 Bacillota bacterium
ATCAAGAAACATACCTGAAGTAACAGGCAGAACCTGTTCCTCGTTGTAGCATGGAATTACAATATATAAACAATCAGGTCTGTTCATAAAAACCTCCCGTTAAAGTTTTTGCTGTTCAATAGTGTATTCCCTGTACTGCCTGTAACTTTTATTATCCTGATTAAGAATAATAAAACGGTTGAATATGATTGCTATAAATAAAAGAATTACAGCAAATACACCACATTTGTATAAATGCTTCTTTGTGACTGAGGACAGTTTCTTTGCCATGCTGTAAAAACCAATAATACTAAGAGGCAGTAACAGCATGAAATAAGGAAGTGTGTACTGGCATTTGCCTTCCCAGAACAGGTGGAATATGAAGCCGCCAATGAAAGTAAGAGGAAGCACAGCAGTACCTGCAAAAGTACCTTCAATAAGTGTATTAACAGCATAAAGCATACTTCCAAATAAAATAATACTCTGCATTATATTAAGAAATGCGATAAATGGTGTACTTCCATTTAGTGAAAGAATGTCCGAGATAACAGGGCTTTTCTCAATATCGCTGCTACGGACATTGGTTATCCAGAAACACTGGAATTCAGGGTTATTCCACTGAGAGGCAACCTTCTTTGAAAGAAATGATGTAAATGCTTTGTGGTCACTTTTATATGTGTCAATATAACCTTTAATCTCTGCTTTAGAAACCTCGGATTCTTTCTTGGTATCGTAATCGTTATTCTCGTAAAATGCAGCAATACGTCCGCTGTACCAGCCGTCTGCATAAACATTGCCATCAGATGGGTGAAGTCCCATGGCAATCCATGTCCAGCTTGAAGCACCGCTTCCAAGATTGTAGCCGGAAATCTTTTCAATAAAAAGCTTTGGAACAACGGCCTGAATTGCAAATCCTGCAATTACGGCACATGTAACAAGAATAATCTGTATATTTCTGTGTCTTAGTGCTTCTGCAACCGTATAGATTATAAGCGCAATCATGAATATAAGATAATTATTCTTAACCATAACACTTAACATCATGGAAACAGCGCTTATAACAATATATGAAATCTTAAAGCTGTTAAGTTCTTTAAGGCTGTCAATAAAAAGCATTGTGTATTTGAAAGCGGCAGTGGCAAAGAATAATCCTGCAACATTGCCATATATGAATACGCTGTAGAGAGTCCATGGGAAAAACAGAATGCCCAGTATAATAG
>JAIIAN010000603.1 GCA_022717655.1 Bacillota bacterium
TCTCCTCATTAACTTTGCTGCAAATTCCAAGAAATCTGCAACATTTTTGAAATCATCAAATTGTTGGCAATACATACTGGCGTAAGGTTCGGAAAACCTATTGCGTATATCAGCCTTTATCATGCTTGCCAAAGCCTCCTTTGTGTAGGCTTTAAGCAATTCGTTGTATTGTTCTTCGCTCATGATTGTTGTATTTCAATTTCTAAAACATTCGATATAACTTGACTCGTATATAGGAAAAACAATTGCACAAGAAACTTCGGAAGTAAAGGAGCAAGATGTTCTTTGTTATTAGCTTATTGTTATGATAGCTATTTTTTATGCTGAACAAATGTCCCTATCATTTAAATTGGTATAATTTATATACCGTAAACATCACTCCCATTAAAGGCTTTATAAAAAGCCAGATAATGACAAGATTGACATATAAGATGAAGCCATATCCATACCAACTATGCATACCACAAAGATAAAATAGGGAAGCTACTAATGGAAACACAAGCTGTATCTCATCGGCGTTGTAATAGTTGCTTAATACATAACGAAAACTATCCCATTTATTGGTATAGGCTATTTTCTTAACATCTATCTTCTTGTTATCAAAAAAGATTTGAAGACCATACAAAATCATAAAGGTCAATATCAAACAAACAATTTTTCCAGAATTGTCATTTAAAACAGGTAAAGACAAAATATCCTTGAATATAAAATTGTCTAAACATGATGCAGACAAAGCTAGCAATATTGTCAGAACGATAGAGTAGCAAATCGAATTGATTATTATTGAAACATAGTTTCCTTCGTATATTAAATGATGAATACTTGCGGATTGTTCATAACCATTTAAAATCAAATTGCGCTCTTTTTCATCCATGTCTTTTGCTGGAAATGGCAAATCGGCTTTATCTAAGTTTTTAAGAATGCAATATTTTTCCATCAATGGTTTTAACTTTTCCCTTCCAAACTTAGATAGTCCATTGAAATAAAGCATAAGAAGTTCATATTTTGAAAGTTGCGCCCTAAAAATAGAAGCATAATAGTATTTCTGTTGATTATCTATTAACTCCGTATCGTCTATAAACTTCAAGATTCGATAGAAATAACGGAAATAATGGTCTAAGATACCATCCATCACATTTTCAAATGCTTTGATTCCTGTCTCTTTAATACTTTCGACCAATTGCTTTCCATCAATTTT
>JAIIAN010000604.1 GCA_022717655.1 Bacillota bacterium
TCATTCTACTATTTTACCAGTTAATTGTAAATAGTTTTTACCAAATAAATGTATTTTCTACATTTTATCTATTATTTCCGAACTATTTTTATGCACTTTTCATAGTTTATCCTTTTTAGAAGCAGTTTCTTTTTCAGTAAAACACTCATCATTTACCAAGTTAATGTTTTTTTCTACTTTTATAAATAAAAAAACCATGAGATTTTTCTCATGGTTTCTTATTTTCTCAATTTGTTATCTTATCGTTTTCACACTGTCACGCACATAAAGTTTGGTAGGAATCGATACTCTTACGCAAATTTCTCTCCCCTGCATGATTCGCTCTTCCAAAAGCTTTACTGCATATTCTCCCATAAATTCCATATACAGCCTTACCGTCGTAAGCGGCGGCACCATATATTTTGCGGTTGGAATATCATTAAATCCAATGATACTGATATCATCCGGTATCTTGAGCCCCAGTTCATATGCCGCTCGATAACTTCCTGCTGCCATCGAATCATTTGCAACAAACAATGCAGTTGGCATATTTCTCTCATTATAGAACTCCTTTAATAACCGATAGCCATATTTTGCATAGTAATCGCCAAATTTTGTATACTCCGGATGATACAAGCCCCTCTTCATTAGCGAATCCTGAAAACACTGCATTCGTGTATCTAAAATTTCATCGCCATTTTGGTTTACCCCGCGACAGCCGATCATTCCAATCTTCGTATGACCGCATTCCACCAAATACGATACAATCTCTTCTACTGCCTGACTATAATCTACTACAATCGAATCAAACTTCTTAGGATTCGGATCTGCATCAATAAATACGACCGGGCATTCCCATTTTTCTATTGATTCTATCATCTTTTTGGTAAATGTACCGGTGCAGATCACTCCATCAATGCCACTAAGTACCTCTGGCTTGTCATCCAGTTTTACAATCTGCTTTATATGTCCTTCTTTTTCCAGTTTTTTCTCAATCGCCAGACGAATGCAAAGGTAGTACGGATCTTGAAGCTCTTCTTCCGGCGAATAGGAATAGAATACCCCAACCTTCATCTTTTTTCTTCGCTTTTTCTGTGTACGCACTTCGTATTCTAATTCTTCTGCAATTTCAAAGATCTTTTGCTTTGTCTCTTCCTGTGCATTTAAGGTCTCATCATGATTTAACACTCTGGAAACCGTTGCAATTGAAACCCCCGC
>JAIIAN010000605.1 GCA_022717655.1 Bacillota bacterium
CAATAAGGGGATGCGATCGGAAACCATACCAGGTGCCAGTTGAAATATTCCTCTTCCGGCTTGGTCATGCAGACCACCTGGGTCACCACATCACCACAGAGAGTCAGGCCATTCTGCCGCAAGAATTCCAGACCATCCGCCAGATTATCCAGGCTCAGATATTTGCTGGAACGGGATGGAACACAGGTATGGACACAGAGACACGGCGGGTAATACTGTACCAGTTCTGACTCTTTCACATTTAAGAATGGTGCATACTCCTCGCATAGTCCCAGTCCAAAATCAAAGTCCGAGTTGCCGTCCCGGATGTCTTTCTCATAAAAGACCGCACAGGAAAATACAAACGGTTCTTTTTCTGACCACTCAGAAATCAGATCCAGCTGCTCTTTTTCTTTGAATAATGTGTACTTTTTCTGCGTATTCATGCGGTAAATGCCCGGTCTTTCCTCGATCCGGAACTTTCCAACGCTGTCCATGGCATCCTTTAACATGCTCTGGCTCTGACGGATCCGTTTTAACAGGTTCGTCTGACGGATGATCTCTTTTTCGATCACCGCCTCCTGGTCTTCCATCTTCTCCCGCACCTGGGACAGTTCCCCGCTGCGGAACAGTTCACCGATCTCTTCCAGGGAAAAGCCATAGTTCTGATAATGCCTTGCCCGAAGGAGCATATGAAAATCCCAGGTATTGTAATACCGGTACCCGGTTTCCGGATCGCGGATAGGACTGACGATATTCTTACTCTCATAATATCGCAGCGCCTCCGCAGAGATCCCCATGAGATGTGCCATCGTTCCAATGCTGTATTTCTGGTACATCCGTTCTTCCTTTCAAACCTTGTAACTGCTTGAGACTTTCCCGTCTGCAGGCACATTACCAACCTTCAAATGATTTGAAGGTTTTTCCGGGATATCAGAAACTTATTCTGCCCAAACTTTATCTACGATACCGCGGATCAGTTCAATATTGGTCTTTAACTTCTGATCAGAGGTCTCTGCACTGGAGAAATCCTCAAATGTCACATATCCGTCATAGCCAACATCCTTTAATGCCTTAAAGCATCTCTCAAAATCTGCGTATCCATCATTAAATGGAGCCCAGTCCGGAACATATTTCTCTTTGCCGTCTACTTCTTTCTTCACCCACTGGGCATTCTTGATATGTACCAGATCCAGATACGGTCCAAGGATCTCCAG
>JAIIAN010000606.1 GCA_022717655.1 Bacillota bacterium
AAAAAGTTATAATTATTATAAATAATATAAATAAATATAGATTTGCTGTAGCGGGTATTATTTTTATATTATGTATAATATTTGAAATAAGCGGTTCATCTATAGGGATATATTCTAATAGTTTAAATACCGAATCTGGGGTAATTTTTGGTAATTCAAGAGGTATAAGGAGCGATGAATGGAATGTATTAACTCCATTTATGCTTTCACAATATGAGAACCATACAGGTAAGTTTCCTTATTTTAGTGATATTGTAAGAGGAGATAAAACAGATGTATATATGTTAGCACAATCTCCTGTTATGGATATAGCAATTTTATTTAGATTATTTCAAATTGGTTTTTTATTTTTGCCTCCTGATAAAGGGCTGTCATTTTTTTGGGTGGGACGTTTTATAGCTTTATTTTTAGTGTCTTTTGAAATAATGAGGATAATTACAAATAAAAATAATAAGCTTTCTTTATTTGGAGCTATATTAATAACATTTGCACCTACTATAAATTGGTGGTTTTCTACAAATATAGTTGAAATTGTAATATTTACATTTCTTTCTGCTATATTTTTCTATTTTTATTTCAAAGAAGAACGTTTTTTATATAGAATTTTGTATATAGGGTTAATATTTATAAGCTGGGGTAATTTATTATTTACATTATATCCAGCTTGGCAGCTTCCATTTGGTTATTTGCTGCTTTCATTATATATTTGGACTGTTATAGAAAATTGGAAAACTTTTGATATAAAAAATAAGAAAAAAGATTTTATAGTATGGGCTGTATTTTTTATAATATTTATCTTATTAGTTGGAAGAATATTTATAAAATCTAAAGAGACTATAGATATAGTGAGAAATACTGCATATCCTGGGGAAAGATTTGAAACAGGGGGAGGAATATTTTTAGAATTATTTAGATGGGCTATAAATTTATTTACTCCTTATAATGAACATAATATTATATCAAATACTTGTGAATTATCAGTTTTTATAGATTTTTTCCCAATACCATATATATTTGCTGCATATTTGATATTTAAACAAAAAGTTAGAGATAAGCTTTTAATTATATTATCAATTTGTAGCTTGTTTGTTTTTGTATATATGACAATAGGTTTTCCAATATTTTTATCTAAAATATCTCTATTTTCAAATTCTCAGAATTTTAGAGTAATCCAAATTTTTGGAATAATTAATAT
>JAIIAN010000607.1 GCA_022717655.1 Bacillota bacterium
GGCTATAAAGCCATCGGAATGGCAATCGGGCTGTCCCGTGACATCGTAAGGAATTACTGCAAGAGGCACAACCTTGCCGGATATGCCACTGTGGTTTCAAAAAATATGAAACTCATGGTGGACGGTAAAGAGGTGTGCCACTTCTGCGGTAATCCGATCACGCAGCCCAAAACTGGCAGACCGAGAAGGTTCTGCTGTGAAAAATGCAGGAGGGAATGGTGGAAAGCACACCCCGAAGCAGTACAGAAAAGCGAAAAGGCTTCCTACACGCTTGTATGTGAGCAGTGCGGGAAGTCTTTCATTTCCTATGGAAACAAGAACAGAAAATACTGCGGCCGTGAATGTTATTTCCGGCACAGGTTTTTAGCAGAGGAGGATATGGAAGATGCAGTTTCAGAGTTATAAAATAGCAGACCTTATCCCGGCTTCCTATAATCCGAGGAAGAAGTTAAAACCGGGTGATAAGGAATATGAAAAAATCAAGAACTCCATTAAGGAGTTCGGTTATGTCGAGCCGATCATCATCAACTCAGACATGACCATTATCGGAGGACACCAGAGAGCCACGGTCCTTGCAGACCTCGGATACACGGAAGTGGAATGTATCGTGGTCGATATCGACAAGACCAAGGAAAAGGCACTCAATGTAGCGCTTAATAAAATTACGGGCGAATGGAACAAGGAACTCCTGGCTGACCTTATCAAAGACCTTGAAGATTCGGATTTTGATGTCGGCATCACAGGCTTTGAACCTCCGGAGATCGAACAGCTTTTTAATTCCGTGCATGATAAGAAGATCACGGAGGATGATTTCGATGTGGAAGCGGAGCTTGCAAAGCCGACCGTGGCAAAGACAGGAGATGTATGGCTGCTTGGAAAGCACCGTGTCATCTGCGGTGATTCCATTCTGCCGGAAACTTACGATAAGCTGATGGATGGACAGAAGGCAAATCTTGTCCTGACGGATCCGCCATACAATGTAAATGTTGAGGAGACGGCCGGCAAGATCAAAAACGACAACATGCCGGATGAGGATTTCTATAAGTTCCTGTTTGCTGCATTTGTAAATATGGAGCAGTCAATGGAACAGGATGCTTCCATTTATGTATTCCATGCGGATACGGAGGGGCTGAATTTCAGAAAGGCATTCAAGGATGCCGGATTTTACCTTTCCGGGTGCTGCATCTGGAAG
>JAIIAN010000608.1 GCA_022717655.1 Bacillota bacterium
ATAATGATAATATTTTATTATTATCATAATAAATTGTATTTTTTGATAATATTCTTAACCTATCATTTTTACTATGGTATGTTATTTCAATTTTCTCATTTCCTAAAAAATTATCATATTTGTTTCTAATGCTTATAAATACATATTTATTTTTATCCTCTATTTTTTTAATATAAACATCTTTTATTATTTTATTATTATCTAATTTTATTATACTATCTTCAATTAATTTTATATTCATTATTCACTCCTTATTTACTGCCTTATTATCTTATTATATTAATAGTATTTACTGAAGAATAATTACTAAACTCATTAATTAAATCTTCAAAATTACCGCAGTCTATAGTTATGAGCTTATTCAAATTGTTTTCTATAAAAGATAAATAAAGATTAATATCATTTTGAGAACATTTTTCAAAATCTATACTGAAAGTATTTATATACCTTGTTTTTCCATTGATTATAGTTTTCTTAAAATATTCCTTCTTCATTTCAAAAGCGTAAAACTCTTTAAGATATATATGTAAATCATCTATAGAATTAATTTTTATCTCATCTCTTATAAAATAAAGAATAGCAGGGAGTATAGCTCCGAAGTAGTATTTTAACTGCTCGTAGCTTCTGTGCTTTCTTTTTACTTCAATAATATATTTCTCTTTATTTTCTATAGACTGAATAAAAGAAGATAATTCTCTTAAGCTTTCTTTATTTAATTCAAATACTTTCATCTGGTATCTTTAGCAATTCTATTTCGCTGTCGCCGTGTATTACAGTGTTCTTTATATCTTCTATATTATACATACTTCACCTTTAACTATAAAATATTCTGTTATCTATATTTATATAATTCTCCTATACTTCTTTTACTATAGCTTCTATATCTATATAATCGCCTGCTTCTTTAGTATTTAAGTTTATTATTTGTTTTTGTATTTCATTGTAAACCTTGTCTCTCATTTCTTTATTTTCACTTTTATAAATCCAATAAGCGTTGTTGCTATTATCCATTACCCTAATCAAATGTATTTCAGTTTCATTATCTGAAATAGTATGCGGGTATATTCTTAAAACATTATTAAAATTATATAAATCATCTTTAGTTTTTATTAATATCATTGTTTAAGCTCCTTATTCTCTAAATATATTAAACTTAAAACACAATAGCCTGCGATGTCTAGCAATGT
>JAIIAN010000609.1 GCA_022717655.1 Bacillota bacterium
GAGCATCGGTCCCATCAGAAGAATTATTATCATACACATAAATATCTGCCTCTGGGAGAGCAGCCCGGTAATCGGCTACCACCTTCTGGATGGTCTTACTTTCATTATAGCAGGGAATCAAAACTGCAATCTTTTTCATAACCGTCTTAAAATCCGGACTCTCCGTAAAGCACGCAATTCCGGCAGACCACATCATAACACGCATCGGAATGATGAAGACAGAGGCATACATCATGCCCTCAGCTCCGAAGACTCCCTCCGCAATCGGGAGTCCCAAGAATCCAGAGTTTGAAACCAGGGTGCAGTAGCGCATGACCCGGCGCACTCCATCCGGACGGAATGAATGATGTTGCAGGGCAGGAAGAAATACAGCACGAGATCCGTGAGCATTCCCTTTCCCTCTGCCTTCAAAATTCCAATTTTTTTGAGAATGGCACCCGCAGCGACCATGAGAAACATCATGCACTGCAACGTCCACAGCCCGGTAATGTCCATGGATTACGCCTTCTTTCCAATCTCCATTCCTGCACGAATCAGGCGGAACGTGCGCTCTGCTGCACCGCGATACAGCTCCTCTGCACGGTCAAGGGCTTCCTCAATGTCCATTGCGCCGTTGATCGTAGACATGATACTGTCCACACCAAACTCATAAATCTTCTCAGCGCCATCTCCCATACCGCCGACAATCGCAACAGCCGGAACACCGTGGTTCTTGCAACGCAGACCGATTCCACTCGGAACTTTTCCGAATGCGGACTGCCAGTCGATTCTTCCCTCTCCAGTCACAACCAGATCGGTTCCCTCAAGCAGACCGTCAAAATTAATCAGATCAAGCACGGTCTCAATGCCGGACTTTAAGGATGCATGAAGGTATCCACAGAGAGCTGCTCCAAGACCACCTGCTGCACCTGCACCTGCCATCTGCTCGACATCCATGCCATTCTCGCGCATCATCTGAGCATAGTGCTTCATGCCTGCCTCAAGCCGGTCAAGAATCTCCGGGGTACCGCCCTTCTGCTTGCCGAAGGTGTAAGTCGCGCCGTCCGGTCCGGTCAGCGGATTGTTGACATCGCACATAACGGTGATCTCTGCCTCAGCGATAGCCGGATGAAGACCGCTCATATCGATTTTTGCAACTTTCTCAAGGTCTGCGCCACAGCCAGAAAGCTCTGCGCCATCCACATC
>JAIIAN010000610.1 GCA_022717655.1 Bacillota bacterium
GCCATCACAAATGTCAATGCTGTTGATGCTTTGGAGGCATTCTACGATGCTGCAGACCAGAAGCTCAAGAACACCGAGACATTCATGTTCCTGAACAGCTCTGAGTTGATGCGCTATGATCGTGCATACCGCAGCGTCTATGGTAGTGTCAACTACAACAAAGAGTTCGGCAAGTCGAAGCTCGACGGTTGCAACAACTGTACACTCATTGGCCTTGACAACATTCCTGTTGGCTTCAAGATCATCACTCCAGGCAGCAACATGCTCATTGGACTGGCGACTGAAGGCACCAACTGTAAGTTCGAGTTCGAGAAGTCACTGACATCTCACTTCTTGATTGACTTCGTAGCTACCATGTACTTCGGTACCCAGTTCGAGTCTATCAGCAAGGAGCGCATCTTGTTCGGTTACGATGAGATTCCTGCAGCAGTATAGGAGTCTCATCATACGATAATACATTATTATATATAATATGGCAGATCAGCAAAAAAAATCATGCACAGAGTCAGCAGACCTCTACGAGGATCTCCTGAAGTGTCCTGGAGCAAAGCGACTCCCTGGTACAGGTCGCAAGGTCTATCTTGCACCACGTCGATGGATCACTAAGCTGGCTAAACCGCAGCTTGAGAAGGCAGCATCCATGAAGGACTACCTTGTTATCAAGGAGTCTCACACGATGGCTGCTGACAAGAAGTTCATTGTTGCATACTTGGCAACGGACAAGTCCAACTTCTCATCAGAGGCCCAGGGCGAGAATGGTTCTAAGACCATGCTCAACAAGCTCGCGCTCACATTCCCTGGCACAGAGGAGGAGCAGTCTGCGCTCGCATCAATGCTCCTCAACGAGGATGTCATTGCTCTGATTCCTCAGCGCAACGGCAAGTGCCGTCAGTTCGGTGATGACAACTTCGAGTGTTCTGTCTCACCTGCGCAGTCTTCAGGTTCGTCTGTCACAGACGAGACCAACACAACTGTTGAGTTGTCTGTCGGCTGCGAGACATTGCCACCATTCTACTTTGGTGACATTCCTACATCTGAAGGCACCTTCTCTGGCGAGACTGGTGAGTTGAAGACGGCGCAAGCAGGTGATGTGTAGAGTTCATTACCATATAGTTTTTTAACCATGTTCCTGGCGAGGCGATGCTGACGATGGCTCGCCTCGCTTTTTAAGTTTATAATTATGAA